>NZ_AKJJ01000045.1:0-83300 GCF_000282395.1 Pseudomonas sp. GM55
GGCTGGATCGGCTTGGCCTGCCACAGCGGATAACGGAACTGGCTGACCACCGGCAAACCCGGTATCAGCGCGAATTGCGGCTGTGCATCGTAGGGCGTTGGCGCGGCCATCGCATTGCCCATCTTCAGTTCCGGCACTTCCTCGGTGACTTGTTTACGCGACTCGTAGGAAAACGCTCGCTGCATCACCCGACGGGATTTGCGATACCAGTTGTCCCACAGGTAAGCGAGGGTGTTGGACAGCCCCTCACCCTTGAACTGGCCATCGCTGACCACCCGATGCAGGTTCTTCTGGCGCTTGAGGAAATCCAGCGGTTTGTCGATGCGATACACCCGAATGTCGGCGCCGCCGTAGGGTTCCATGCGAAACCGGCGATAGTCGCGGCCCGGCGCTTCGAGGCGCACCATCGCCTGTTCATCACTGGCAAAACTGCTGTCGGCCAGCAGGAAAAAACTCTCGCCGGCCACCGGTGTGTAACCGCTGGGCGCAACAGAGTCGTCCGCGCGGACTGCCGACACGGACAAAAACAGGACTAGCAGCAACGGCAATTTCGAGCACAGGCGCAGCATGCGGGCTCCGGTCATTGGGAGAGAAAATTCAGTCGATAGACGCCGATGAAGTTGGGGTTGGCTGCGTCGGGTATCCATCGGGTGTCCTTCCATGTCATGAGTTGCTGCAGGCTTGCCGAACGCATGCCGTTGTCGGTGGGTGTGCTGGTGCCGGTGTGATAGGCGATGTAGCGGCCCATCCAGATCATCAGGTGCTGGTCGTCGCCCTGATCGAAAAACATCAGGTCGCCAGGGCGTGCCTGAGCCACATCGCGGCTGACCAGATGGCTGTTGAACTGGATCAACTTGATCGCATTGACGTACGGCCCGACCTTGCCACCGCCCTGCTGCCATTGCTGGGCGAGACCGCGCTGGGCATCGCTCAATTGCAGCTCCGGCGGCAGGTAGCGATTGGACAGGCCGTTGCTGCGCAGCCATTTGTCGTCATGCACTTTCAGTGCTTCGTTAGCCGCGAAGCGCACCAGCCCGGCACAGTCTTGCTGATACCAGCGCGGGCTCGGGCCCTGGCTCAGTTGCTCCTGGGCAATACGCACGAACCAGGCGCGGAATACCTGGGATTGCTGTGGGTCGAGCGGTGGTGTCTCGACGGCTCGGGCGCCCGCGCTCAGCAATAACGCCAGCAGGCCGAGACTGCGGATCAATGCCGTCACAGGGCTTTCCACTCCAGCGGCAGCCACTGCCAGTGGCCATCGGGCTCGCTGCCTTCGGGCAAGGTCAGGGCGTATTTTCCGTAGCCGCCGAGCTTACGCAGTTTCGGGATCAGCCAGGTTTGCGCGGCGTTGTAGAACACCGGCTCCATGTCCTGGGGCAGGCTGTCGAGGGTTTCCTGCTGCATCAGTTGCGCCATGGAATCCGGGCCGAAATAGACCGGCATCAGCAGGTCTTTGGGAACCACGTCGGCCATCGGCGGGAAGCGTTTGTCGAGGGTGCCGAGGGCCTTGTCCACCAGCTTGTCGTCGAGGGAAAACAGCAACGTTGAACCGTGGCGCGCGAGGCTCACTTTCATGAACGCCTTGCCGGTGATGGCGTCGGGGTCTGACGCCTCCTTTGCCGCATAAGGACCGAAACTGGAGCTGACCTGGCGTTGCCACTGGTGGCTCTGGCCTGCCTGTTTTTCAACCACCGGGAAGGCACCGTCTTCGACGTTGTTCTCGTAGGCACCGACCATTGAGCCGAACAGGCCGCCCAAATCCCCATCGAGTTTGCCGCTGCCGTCATCGTTGAGGCTGGCCACCAGCAATGGTGTGTACAACCGTGAATCGGCATACCAGCACAGGCCCGCCGCACCGGCCATGTGTTCTGTCAGCGCCTGGGCCACCTTCTCCTCGGCGCCGAGTTTCACCAGCAGCGGTTTCTGTTGTTCGGCCGCCAGTGGCAACGCCACGCAAGCGCTGGCCCCCATGGGCATGGCTTGCCAGATCGGTTTGAAATCGAAGTCCGGCTGATTCTCCAGTTCATCCATGGCCAGAAAGCTGTGCCAGCCCTTGTCGTCCATGTCGAAGCGCAGGCCGGCGAAGTTCGGGATAAAACGCTGGTAACCCATGGCCAACACACTGGCATTCACCGACAGGCGCTGTTTCACTTGCGGCTCACGAGGCGGCAGGCCGAAGGCTTCGGGAAACAGTTTTTCGCCATTGAGCAGCGCAGCAATGGCCATGGTCGACACGCTGCCCGGTTCCTGCGTTGCACCGCTTTGCGGATCGTAGAGTTTCAGCGGATTGGACAGCACCACCAGTTTGTCGCCGTGGGAAGCAAACAGTAACGCCTTGCTCGCGTTGTAGTTGAGTTGATAGAGCGCCACGTCGTCGGTGCCGACCTTCAGGTCAGCGAGTTTGCTCAGTTGCGAGTCGTCCAGCGCCACTTTGGCCAGCGGCTCCAGCACCTTGGCCAGCCCGCCGCGATCCATCACCAGCAGGAAATCCTTGAGCCGCCCATCCGCCCCGCGCCACAACGCCACGTCGGCAGGCTGATCGAACAGTTGCTCGACCAAGGTGTCCTGCAGTTTCAGGTCGTGTTCGTAGATGATCCGCCGCAGGCTGCCGATCAACCCCAGGCGATCGGCGTGGGTTTCGTAATAGAAGACGAAATCTTCGGTCAGGGTTTCCTTGAGGAACGGCACTGCCAGCAGGTCTTTGGGCAATTGGCTCAAGGAATGGGTTTCCAGCAGGCCATCAGGGCGACTCATACCCAGTTTGTCACTGGCCAACGCAGGCGCCGGGGCCTTGGGCTTGTGCATGAACCACCCGATCCCAGCGGCCACGACAACGACCAGGCATAACCCGATCAGCAGCGTCGGCCAATGCACAGAAGATTTGGCCGCGGGGGCGCCAGCGGCTGGGGTAACAGTGCTATCACTCATGTTCACAAAACCCGATGTTCATCCGTGGAGCGGGGATGCTTAGTAGTTGAAAGTCTTGACCAGCAGCAGGTCGCCGATTGCGCGCAGGGGCACGATGAACGTCTCGCGCTTTTCATCGACGGTGTTTTCGTTGAGCACCAGGTTGATCTGCGAGGTAATCACCTCGTTCTGGTTGCTGGTCTCATCGAAGTTATAGCCGCCGCTGCCGAAGTTGCCCCAATAGTTCACGTAAACCAGATAAGTGCCATGCAGCGGTGCGGTCATGGTGAACATTTCCGGCCCCGGGCCATCGACGCCGTCAGGGTCGAGCCCACCGCCATTGGTCAAGGCCGGGTGTGCCCAGAACGCATGCTGGCCATCGGGCGTGACGATGTGCAGGTCGAGTTCGGCCTTCGGATCGTCCCAGCCCAGCACCACGCGAATCTTTGCCGGCGTGCGCAGGTTGTTGGCTTCGTAGAACTGGACGCGCTTGAGGGACTGGCCTTCGGCGCTGCGGACTTCAACGCTGTTGGAGCCGGCACCAAACGCATAGGGCCGGGCAAAACGCCCTTGATCGTCGGTATAAAGATTCAGCGGATTGCCGTTGACCGCCAACGTGTGCGGCCCGCGCTGAGTGCCGATGGCCTTGAGTCGGCCTTCGATCATCGTGCGATTGCGCTGCACGCCCCGGTCAATCGGCGGCGTGGGATAGGCGACTTGCGGGTTCTCGCCACGGTCCAGCAGACCGTTGTAACGCCAGCCGCCCACCGGTTCCGATAGCTCGGCACTCGGCGCGGCCAGAATCACGGGCGCGGTAGCCAACCCGATCAGCAGCAAAAGAAATGAGCGCATGTGACGCCTCCTGCCATGCATGACGAAACCTTGCGCCTGATCCTGGGCGCATTACAGATGCGGATACTGCGTTTCGTCTGAAAGACCCGTGAATGGCGAGTCGAATATGACGCGAAGGTTAGACGTGCAGATGTTTTTTAACAATCGGGCGCATCTGGATTTGCGGGAGGAATCACGGCACTGGGTGGACGATGAGCCGAAATGCATCTGCCACCCTGTAGGAGCGAGCTTGCTCGCGAAAAACCCAAGGGCGCCGTTGAGCATCTGGTTTCGCGCGTTATCGTTCACGACCATCGCGAGCAAGCTCGCTCCTACAGGAATAGGTAGCACCGAATCCCCCGCTCATTTGCCCATAAACCCCCT
This sequence comes from Pseudomonas sp. GM55, assembly GCF_000282395.1. NCBI lineage: Bacteria > Pseudomonadati > Pseudomonadota > Gammaproteobacteria > Pseudomonadales > Pseudomonadaceae > Pseudomonas > Pseudomonas sp. GM55. The sequence continues at coordinate 4,123 of NZ_AKJJ01000045.1, forward strand.
ATCTGCTAGTGTCGCGCCGGTTTAACGTCAACCGGAAATCGCCGCCATGGCCCGCAAAAAAGCTGCACTGGATTTCGAACAGTCCCTCGCCGACCTGCAAACGCTGGTGGAGCGTCTGGAGAATGGCGAATTGTCGCTGGAGGACTCGCTGGCCGCTTTCGAGCAAGGCATTGGCCTGACCCGCGATTGCCAGGCGGCGCTGGCCCAGGCCGAACAAAAGGTTCAGGTGCTGCTCGAGCGTGATGGCGAGTTGGCCGAGGAACCCTTTGACGCGGATCAGCCAGAATGATTGCAGCGTACTCGGCCACCAGCCAGGCCCGCGTCAACGCAGCGCTGGAAACCCTGTTCACCGCACCGAGCCCCGAGCTGGCACGGCTGTACGAAGCCATGCGCTACAGCGTGATGAATGGCGGCAAACGCGTGCGGCCACTGCTGGCCTACGCCGCGTGCGAAGCGTTGGGCGGCAAGGCCGAGCAAGCCAACGGTGCGGCCTGTGCGGTGGAGCTGATCCACGCTTACTCGCTGGTGCACGACGATTTGCCGGCGATGGACGATGACGATCTGCGCCGCGGCCAGCCAACCACCCACAAGAAATTCGATGAAGCCTGCGCGATCCTCGCCGGCGACGGCTTGCAGAGCCTGGCCTTCAGCGCCCTGCTCGACCCACGCCTGAGCGCGTCGGATGCGGAAATCCGCCTGCAAATGGTCAGCGCCCTGGCACTGGCGGCAGGCCCGGCGGGCATGGTCGGCGGTCAGGCCATCGACCTCGGCTCGGTCGGTCTGAAGCTTGATCAGAAAGCCCTCGAGTACATGCACCGGCACAAGACCGGCGCGTTGATCGAGGTCAGCGTCAAGCTCGGCGCCCTGGCCAGCGGCCGTGCCGAAAAAGACGAACTCAAGTCCCTGCAGGCTTATGCACAGGCTATCGGCCTGGCATTTCAGGTGCAGGACGACATTCTCGACGTCGAAAGCGATACCGAAACCCTTGGCAAACGCCAGGGCGCCGACATTGCCCGGGACAAACCGACCTATCCGGCCCTGCTCGGCCTCGACGCCGCCAAGGCCTATGCCCTGGAGCTGCGCGACCAGGCCCTGCACGCGCTGCGACCGTTTGACGCGGCGGCCGAGCCGCTGCGTGATCTGGCCCGGTATATCGTCGATCGCCGCAGCTGACGGCGAATCAGCCAAAAAAGACCAACGCGTGGGCAGGGGACGATGCATCAGGTAAACTGCCGCATCTTTTATACCTATAACGATTCGCCTGATGCCCACGACGTTTCATGAGATTCCCCGCAAGCGCCCGACCACGCCCCTGCTCGACCGCGCGAACACGCCGGACGGCCTGCGCCGGTTAGGCGAAGCCGAGCTGGAAACCCTGGCCGATGAGTTGCGCCTGGAATTGCTCTACACGGTCGGCCAGACCGGTGGGCATTTCGGTGCAGGCCTGGGCGTCATCGAGCTGACCATCGCGCTGCATTACGTGTTCGACACCCCGGACGACCGGCTGGTGTGGGACGTGGGTCATCAGGCTTATCCGCACAAGATCCTCACCGGTCGCCGCGAACGCATGGGCACCCTGCGCCAGAAGGACGGCGTCGCGGCGTTCCCGCGCCGCTCCGAGAGCGAGTACGACACCTTTGGCGTCGGCCACTCCAGCACGTCGATCAGTGCCGCGCTGGGCATGGCGATTGCCGCCCGCCTGCAGAACAGTGATCGCAAGGCCATCGCGGTGATCGGCGACGGTGCGTTGACCGCCGGCATGGCGTTCGAGGCGCTGAACCATGCGCCGGAAGTGGACGCCAACATGCTGGTGATCCTCAACGACAACGACATGTCGATCTCGCACAACGTCGGTGGCTTGTCGAACTATCTGGCGAAGATCCTTTCCAGCCGCACCTACGCGAGCATGCGCGAAGGCAGTAAAAAAGTACTGTCGCGCCTGCCCGGGGCCTGGGAAATCGCCCGTCGCACCGAAGAATATGCCAAGGGCATGCTGGTTCCCGGCACCCTGTTCGAAGAACTGGGCTGGAACTACATCGGCCCGATCGATGGCCACGACCTGCCGACCCTGATCGCCACCCTGCGCAACATGCGCGACCTGAAAGGTCCGCAGTTCCTGCACGTGGTCACCAAGAAAGGCAAAGGCTTCGCCCCGGCGGAAGTCGACCCGATCGGTTACCACGCCATCACCAAACTCGAACCACTGGACGCCCCGGCGGCCGCGCCGAAAAAGGCCAGCGGGCCGAAATACTCCGGTGTGTTCGGCGAATGGTTGTGCGACATGGCGGCTGCCGACCCGCGTCTGGTCGGGATTACCCCGGCGATGAAGGAAGGCTCGGACCTGGTCGCGTTCAGCGAACGCTTCCCCCTGCGTTACTTCGACGTGGCCATTGCCGAACAGCACGCCGTCACCCTCGCGGCCGGCATGGCCTGCGAAGGCGCCAAACCCGTGGTAGCGATTTATTCGACTTTCCTGCAGCGCGGCTACGACCAGTTGGTACATGACGTTGCCGTGCAGAACCTCGACGTACTGTTCGCCATCGACCGTGCAGGCCTGGTGGGCGAAGACGGTCCGACCCACGCCGGCAGTTTCGATCTTTCGTACCTGCGCTGCATCCCCGGCATGCTGGTGATGACCCCGAGCGATGAAAACGAGCTGCGTAAAATGCTCACCACCGGTCACCTGTATGAAGGCCCGGCGGCCGTGCGTTATCCACGCGGTAATGGCCCGAACGCAACCATCGAGAAAGACCTCGAGCCGATCGAGATCGGCAAAGGCGTAGTTCGCCGCCAGGGCAGCAAAGTCGCCCTGCTGGTGTTCGGCGTGCAACTGGCCGAGGCGCTGAAAGTTGCCGAGACGCTGGATGCCACCGTGGTCGACATGCGTTTCGTCAAACCATTGGATGAAGAACTGGTGCGTGAAATCGCGGCAAGCCACGATCTGCTGGTGACTGTCGAAGAAAACGCCATCATGGGCGGTGCCGGTGGCGCGGTCGGCGAATTCCTCGCCCGCGAAAACATCCTCAAGTCGATGCTGCACCTGGGCTTGCCGGACATCTACGTCGAACACGCCAAGCCTGCGCAAATGCTGGCCGAGTGCGGGCTCGATGAAGCCGGGATCGAGGCTTCGATCCGCGAGCGCCTGCAACTGCTCAACCGCTAAACCCCATCCCCTGTAGGAGCCGGCTTGCCGGCGAAGGCGCCCTCATGGGCGCCAGAAGCTTCGCTGGCAAGCCAGCTCCTACAGGACCGTGTTGTTCTTCACGTACAAGAATTGCCCATGAGTTTCTCTCGCTTGGCCCTGACGCTGACCTTGCTGCCGGCCGGCCAACTGCTGGCCGACACCTTCGAACGCGACCAGGCCCTGAAGCTGCCCGACGTATTGATCAGCGCCAACCGCCAGGTCGAAGCACGCAACGACAGCAGCGCCGCCAATACCGTATTCACCCGCGAAGACATTGATCGCCTGCAGCCCGATAGCGTCACGGATCTGTTGCGTCGGGTGCCGGGCGTGCAAGTCTCGCAAACCGGCGGGCGCGGCAGTCTTCCGGGGGTCTACATCCGTGGTACCCAGTCGGCCCAAAGCCTGGTGTTGGTGGACGGTCAGCGCATCGGTAGCTCGACCTCCGGCGACAGCAACCTGCAACACATCAACATCGAGCAGGTCGAGCGCGTGGAAGTGCTGCGCGGCTCGCGCTCGGTGATTTATGGCAGCGATGCGATTGGCGGGGTGGTCCAGATCTTCACCCGCCGTGGTAGCGAGCAGGGCCTGCTGCCTCGACTGCATACGGGTTTCGGCAGCAACCAGACGTGGGAGCGCAGCCTTGGCCTGTCCGGCGGTGATGAGCGAACCCGCTTCAACCTCGGCGCCAGCCTCGACGAAACCGCCGGGATCAATCGCACCCACCAGTCATTCCCCAGCGATGGCGACCATGACGAATATCGCAACAAGTCGCTGAGCCTGAGCGTAAGCCACGCGCTCGGCGATGACATCGAGATTGGCGCCAACGTGCTGGATAACCGTGGCAAGAGCGAGTTCGACAATCCGTTCGGGCGCTTCGACATGAATACGTTCGAGTCTGTCCAGCAACAGCCCTACAGCGAGTTCGATGTGAGCAGCGTCAGCAGCTATGTCGATGCACGGATCAACGACCTCTGGAAAACCCGCGTAGATGTCGGCCACAGTGAAAACCGCGAGAAGACCCTCGACAAGCTCAGCGATGAACGCACAGTGTTCAACACCTACCGCGACTCGCTGACCTGGCAGAACGACCTGGCGATCAACGAGCGCAACAGCCTGATGCTCGGCGGCGACTGGTATGAAGACCGGATCAACAGCAGCACGGCGTACGACGAAGACAGCCGCTGGAACCGCGCTGCGTTTATCCAGCATCGCTTTCAGGCGGACAGTTTCTCCACGGAGCTGGGCCTGCGTCACGACGATAACCAGCAGTTCGGCAGCCAGAATACCTGGAGCGGCACCTTCACTCTGCCGCTGAACCCGGACAACGAAATGCTGCTGACCTACAGCGAAGGCTTCCGCGCGCCGACGTTCAACGATCTGTACTACCCCGACTTCAGCAACCCGGACCTGAAGCCTGAAACCTCGAAAAGCTATGAACTGCAGTGGCGCAGCCAATTGACCGAGAGCAGTCGCCTGGAGACGTCGCTGTATCGCACCGATCTTGAAGACGCGATCATCTTCGGCAGCAACTCGCGCCCCGAGAACGTTGCCTCGGCGCGAATCAACGGCTTCGAAGCCGCGCTGAAGCAGGAACTGTTCGACTGGCAGAGCAATCTCGGCGTGGCGATCATCGACCCGCGCGACCGCGACACGGGCCACACCCTGGCCCGTCGTGCGCGGCGCACTTTGAGCTGGGATCTGGACCGCCAGTTCGATCGCCTGGGCCTCGGCGCCAGTTGGCAGGCGGTCAGCAGCAGCTATGACGACCTGAACAATCAACAGCCGCTCGGCGGCTATGCCTTGTTGGGACTGCGCAGCAGTTGGGAACTCAATCGTGCAATCAGGCTGGAGCTGAAGGTCGATAACTTGCTGGACAAGGGTTACAGCCGGGCGTTGTACAGCTACCAGGGCAGCCAGTACGGGTATCGCGAGGAAGGCCGGGCGTGGATGTTCGGGGTGACGTGGACACCGGAGATCTGATCCAAAATTTATGGCGCCTGGACCGGCCTCTTCGCGGGCAAGCCCGCTCCTACAGGGTTAGCGCGATCCTGTGGGAGCGGGCTTGCTCGCGAAGCAGACAACTCGGTATCAGCGGTCGGGCGCGATCAACTGACACAGTTTTGCGGTTGCCTCGATCATCTGCCCGCTCGGCCGCTCCAACCCCTTGTCCGTCACCAGGCGCAATTGTCCGTTCGCCACCGCCGCCACCTGTGGCCAGGCTTTCCACGCATCAAGCTGCGCCTGTTCGCCGGCCAGGATCACCTCGGGATTACGCTGCAACACAGCTTCCACGCTGACTTGCGGTGCCGGCAGTTTCAGGTCGGCAAACACGTTTTGGGCACCGCAGACCTCCAGCGCATCACTGATGATCTGCTCGCCGCCAACCGTATACAGCGGTCTATCCCAGACCTGATAGAACACGCGTAACGGCTTATCTCGGCGATAACGCTGACGCAGCTCTCCCAGTCGTTGGCGCAAATCGCTGGCCAATGAAATTCCGCGTTCAGGCCGGCCGAGCTGAGCGGCAATGGCTTCGATCTGCGCGGTGAGCTGGTCCAGGCTGTGGGGTTCGGCGACGTAGGTGGGAATATTCAGGCGCTTGAGCTGGTCGCGCTGGGCCGGGCCGACGCTACCGGGCCATAGCAGCAACAGATCGGGGTTCAGGCTGAGCAAGCGTTCCACGTCCAACTGGCCATAGCGGCCAACGGAGGGCAGGTTCTTCAGTTCGGCAGGTCGTTCACCGGCGTCCAGCACACCAACCAGAAGGTCGGCAGAATCCAGTTCAACGACGATTTCAGAGAGCGACGGTGCCAGGCTGACAACCCGCTCGAGCGCAATGGCCGAGCGGCTTGCGGCCAGCAGCAAAACCGCCAGCCAGACCGCGCGCATCAACCGAGTTGACGCGGAATTCGGTAGAGATAGAACAGCACCGCGGTCGACAGCGCCAGCAGCATCAGCGGCACCGCCTCAAGACCGACGAATACCGCCAGGGCCCCAATCCAGGCCGGCAGTCCGGCGGCGAGGAATGCCGTGCGCCGCTTGGCCGCCAGGTTGATCCAGGCGCCAGGCTCTTCAGGGGTATCAAGGGCTTTCTGAGTGGCAATCAGTGCGTGTTTGTGGGCGCCGAAGAACTTCAGGCTGACAAACATCGAGGCGACTCCAGCGATGAACAACGGCATCGCCAGCACCGGCAGGATGGCGTCGCTCTGGCCGAACACCGCGTTGATCACCAACAGCGGCAACAAGGCCAGCGCCAGGTACTGCCACCAGCTGACGGACAGTCGCCGCCGGACCTGACCGCGGGTCACGCCCGGTCTACCTCGCCCTGATGCTCGTTGCCCATCATGTGGTCGAGCTTGCTGGCCTTGGTCGCCAGGTAGAGTCGGTTATGCGGGTTGTGGCCGGTGTGCAGCGGCACGCGCTCGGCAACCACGATGCCCATGTCGGTCAAGGCTTTGACCTTGCGCGGGTTGTTGGTCATCAGGCGCAATGACTTCACGCCCAGGTGCTCCAGCATCGGCAGGCACATGGCATAGTCACGCTGGTCGGCGGCAAAGCCCAGACGCTCGTTGGCTTCGACGGTATCGGCGCCACCGTCCTGCAGTTCGTAGGCGCGGATCTTGTTCAGCAGGCCAATGCCACGGCCTTCCTGGCGCAAGTACAGCAACACGCCACGACCTTCGCGGGCAATCGCCTGCAAGGCAGCTTCCAGTTGCGAGCCGCAGTCGCAACGCTGGCTGAACAGGGCATCGCCCGTCAGGCATTCGGAGTGCAACCGGCCGAGTACCGGGGCACCGTCGGCGAAATCACCCAGGCTCAGCACAACGTGCTCGCGGCCGGAGGCTTCATCGAGAAAGCCGTGCATGGTGAATTGCGCAAAAGGCGTTGGCAGCTTGGAAGCGGCGACAAAAACGACAGGCACCGGTGTGCTCCTGATCTAAAAGTCTGAAGATTCGCAGAGCCGGCATTGTAACAGCAGGTTCCGAACGACGCTTAGGCTGAATTATCGGCGATAACTATCAAAAAGTTTGATATCAGGGGTTCTTTTTCACCCCTTCAATTCGAATCAAACGGATAAGGCTGTTTCCAACGCTCGAAGATCGGTTTCAGTTCGCCACTTTTCACCAGTTGCTCCATGCGCTGGTCGAACAGGGCCATTAACGTGCGCGCCTTCGGGGTCTTGGCGAAACACAGGTACAGTGGCAACTCTGCGATATGGGTGCGCCGCAGCTGGGACGGGTCCTTGGCGCGACTGATGACATCATCGACTTCGGTCAGGGCGTCGATATAGAAGTCAGCGCGATTGTGGGTCAGCATCGACTCGATGCCGGTACGCCGCATCACTTCGTCGAAGTGGCGCACATTGGGCAAATAATGCTGGTAATCGTAACCGCGGACCCAGGCCAGTCGATAATTGCCCAGGGTTTCCAGGGTAGGTACCGGACCGCTGGCCAGGCCCAAGGCATAGATGTGATCGATGTCGAAATTCCAATGGGGATAGAGCACATCCTCGGATTCATCACGATAGGAGCCTACGCAGGCATCGACTTCGCCACGTTTGGCCAGGCCCAGCGAACGCACGTAGGGCTCGGTGCGGATGTCGACCTTGACGCCCGCCGGCTCGAACACTTGCCGTAGCACGTCCCAGCCCAGTCCATGGCCGTCAGCGGCGGTGTAGTCCTCCCAGTCTTCGCTGGCCAGATGAATCACCGACGGCGGCGTAGCCCCCCCTCCTCCCGCCTGGGCAAAAGAGCAAAACATCGCGAACGCCATCAACATCAACCCGCGTAGAGCCATCCCTGCTACCCCCGATTAACCGCTGTCCTGATTAACGCATGGAAATCCCCGGTCAGGCGAAAAACCACACCAGTCCCTGCATCGCCAACCAGGCGAACACTCCGGCCAGGACATCATCGAGCATGATGCCAACGCCGCCATGTACATGCCGGTCAATCCAGCGAATCGGCCACGGCTTGAGGATGTCGAAGAAGCGGAACATCAAGAAGCCCGCCAGCAACCACTGCCAACCTTCCGGCACCAGCCACAGGGTGATCCACATCCCGACCATTTCGTCCCAGACGATGCCTTCATGGTCGTGCACCCGCAAATCGTCGGCCACTTTGCCGCACAGCCAGAAGCCGAACAGCATGGTGATGCCCAGCATCAGCCAGTAACCCCAGTCGGGCAGCATCTGCCACAACGGGATAAAGGGCAGCGCAACTAACGAGCCCCAAGTGCCGGGCGCCTTTGGCAAGGTGCCCGAGCCGAAGCCGAACGCCAGGAAGTGCCATGGATTACGCCAGACCGACGGCGGTACGTTTTCCGCCGGGACCTGCTTGGGGTGATCTGTCAAGGTGACTCCCGAAAATGTTGATAACCCCGGGTTTGCGGGGTGATGTCTTTGCCATCGGCGTCCAGCAGCGTCACGCCCTGCCCCGTCATCACCTGCCCAATTACATGAATCGGCCAGCCGTCGGCCAGCAATAGCGGTAACTCGACGGACGGCAAGGTGAAGACCAGGACGTAATCGTCGCCGCCGCTCAGGGCCGCAACCCGTGCGTCCGATTGACCGAGAAAATCGACCAGGCTCTGCGACAGCGGCAAACGATCCCGTTCGACTTCGATACCGACCTTCGAGGCCAGCGCGATATGCCCGCAATCAGCGAGTAGACCGTCGGAGATGTCCATTGCCGAAGTGGCCTTGCCGCGCAACGCCTGACCCAAGCCGAGCTGCGGTTGCGGCGACCAGTAATGCGCCAGCAACGGCTCGGCAATGCTCGCTTCGGCCGTGCGCTGGCCGAGCACCAATGGCAAGGCCCCGGCGGCATTGCCCAGGTCGCCGCCCACACACAGCAGATCGCCCGGTTGCGCACCGCTGCGGGTCAGCGCCAGACCGGCCGGCACACGTCCGAACACGGTCATGGTCAGGCTCAGCGGCCCACGGGTCGTGTCGCCACCCACCAGCGCCACGCCACAGCTTTGCGCCATCTGGTTCAAACCACGGGCATAGGCTTGCAGCCAATCGGCGGTCACCGTCGGCAAGGTCAGGGCAAGGGTAAAGGCAACGGGGGTGGCGCCCATGGCGGCCAGGTCGCTGACGGCCACAGCCAGCGAGCGCTGACCGAGCAGAAACGGATCGCAGGGATCGGCGAAATGCACGCCGGCCACGAGGGTGTCGGTGGAAATCGCCAACTGCTCCCCGGGAGGGACAGCCAGCAAGGCGCAGTCATCGCCAATCCCGAGGGCAACGCCTTCACCGCCCTGCGCACAAGGCGCGGCGGCGAAGAAATTGCGGATCAGCTCAAACTCGCCCATAGGCAGCAATTCAAGCGCAAGTTAGCGCTTGAACGCCTTAACTTCAGCTTCACGCAGACGCGGGGCCAGCTTGTCGAGCACACCGTTGACGAACTTGTGGCCGTCGGTGGAACCGAAGACCTTGGCCAGTTCGATACCTTCGTTGATCACAACGCGGTAGGGCACGTCGACGCGCTTGAGCAGTTCCCAGGTGGACAGGCGCAGAACCGCCAGTTCAACCGGGTCCAGCTCTTCGATGGTCAAGTCCAGGCAAGGCTTGAGTGCGGTGTCGATTTCGGTCTTGAACTGCGGAACCCCGTGCAGGATTTCGCGGAAGTAGGCGCCGTCGACATCGCTGAAATCGTTATCGACCCGGAACTGCGCTTCGATCTCGTTCAGCGACTGCTTGGCCATGTGCCATTGGTACAGCGCCTGAGTCGCGAGCTGACGGGCTTCGCGGCGCTTGGCGCTTTTCGATGGCTTGCCGGCATCCGCAGGCTTTGGATCGCGCGGGTTGAAACGATCGCTATCGTCGCTAATCACTTGGCCTCCAACTGCGCCAGCAGGCTGACCATTTCCAGAGCGGACAGGGCAGCTTCAGCACCTTTGTTGCCGGCCTTGGTGCCGGAACGCTCGATGGCTTGCTCGATGGAGTCAACGGTCAGCACGCCGAATGCAACCGGTACGCCGAACTCCATGGACACTTGGGCCAGGCCCTTGGTGCATTCGCCAGCCACGTATTCGAAGTGCGGAGTGCCGCCACGAATGACTGCGCCCAAGGCGATGATTGCCGCGAACTCGCCCTTTTGAGCGACTTTCTGCGCAACCAGCGGGATTTCGAAGGCGCCAGGTGCGCGGATGATGGTGATGTCGCTTTCGCTCACGCCGTGGCGAACCAGGGCATCAACTGCACCGCTGACCAGGCTTTCAACGACGAAGCTGTTGAAACGGCCCACTACCAGAGCGTAGCGGCCTTTAGGGGCGATGAAGGTACCTTCGATGGTCTTCAGGGTCATTCGTTAGATCTCTTAAAGAGCCGGGACGCGTCTCGTACGCGCCCCTCGGTGATTTATTTGCCGCGAACTCAGGGCCGGAAACGACCGGTCATTATTCGGAGGGCACGTATTCTACAACTTCCAGATCGAAACCGGATATCGCATTAAATTTCATCGGTGCCGACATCAGGCGCATTTTGCGTACGCCAAGGTCGCGCAGGATCTGCGAACCGGCGCCCACGGTGCTGTAGGTGGTCGGCTTTTTCACCGCCAGGTGGTCGGCGGTTTCGCGGATGTGCGCCAGCAACACGTCGCCATCGAGCGGGTGACCGAGCAACAGCACCACGCCGCTGCCGGCCTCGGCAACCGTGGCCATGGCGGCGCGCAGGCTCCAGCGGCCCGGTTGCTTGACCATCAGCAGGTCACGCAGCGGGTCCATGTTGTGCACGCGAACCAGGGTCGGTTCTTCGGCACACACGTTGCCCAGGGTCAGTGCCATGTGCACGTCGCCTTCCACCGAATCACGATAGGTCACCAGGTTGAATTGGCCCAGTTCGCTGTCCAGTGGCTGCTCGGCAATCCGCTGAACGGTACGTTCGTGGATCATCCGGTAGTGAATCAGGTCGGCGATGGTGCCGATCTTGATGTTGTGTTCGGCTGCAAAAGCTTCCAGCTCGGCGCGGCGGGACATGGTGCCATCGTCGTTCATCACTTCGCAGATCACGCCGCTCGGTTCGAAACCGGCCATGCGCGCCAGGTCGCACGCCGCTTCGGTGTGGCCAGCGCGAGCCAGGGTGCCGCCGGCCTGGGCCATCAGCGGGAAGATGTGGCCCGGGCTGACGATATCTTCAGCCTTGGCATCACGGGCGGCAGCCGCTTGCACGGTACGTGCGCGGTCGGCGGCGGAGATACCGGTGGTCACACCGGTGGCCGCTTCGATGGAGACGGTGAACTTGGTACCGAAACCGGAACCGTTGCGCGGCGCCATCAACGGCAGCTTGAGCAGTTCGCAACGCTCGCGGCTCATCGGCATGCAGATCAGGCCACGGGCGTGCTTGGCCATGAAGTTGATGTGCTCGGGCTTGCAGCACTCGGCGGCCATGATCAGGTCGCCTTCGTTCTCGCGGTCTTCGTCATCCATGAGGATGACCATCTTGCCTTGGCGGATGTCTTCAACCAGTTCTTCGATGCTATTGAGCGCCACAAGGCACCCCCCTTCTTTCGAAATTAGAGCTCAGGATTTGAGGTAGCCGTTGGCGGCCAGAAAGCTTTCGGTGATGGTACTGCCGGCAGTCGGCTCTGCGGCCTTGTCGCCCAGCAACAGGCGCTCCAGGTAGCGAGCCAGCAAGTCCACTTCCAGGTTCACCCGGCGTCCTGGCTGGTACGACGCCATGATGGTTTCGCTCAGGGTATGCGGAATGATGGTCAACAGGAACTCGGCGCCATCGACTGCGTTCACGGTCAGGCTGGTGCCATCGACGGTGATCGAGCCTTTATGCGCGATGTACTTGGCCAGGTCCTTCGGCGCGCGAATGCGAAATTCCACGGCGCGCGCGTTTTCAGTACGGGCAACCACTTCGCCCACGCCATCGACGTGACCGCTGACCAGGTGCCCGCCGAGGCGAGTGGTCGGGGTCAGGGCTTTTTCCAGATTGACCGGGCTGCCGCTTTTCAGGTCGTTCATGGCGGTGCAGTCGAGGGTTTCGCGGCTGACATCTGCCGCAAAGCCGTTGCCGGGCAACTCGACAGCGGTCAGGCACACGCCGTTGACCGCGATGCTGTCGCCCAGTTTGACGTCGCTCAGGTCGAGCTTGCCGGTTTCGACGTGTACCCGCACATCACCGCCCTTTGGGGTCAATGCACGAATGCTGCCGATGGATTCGATGATGCCGGTAAACATGAGGTTTTCCTCGAGAACAAAGCCAAAGCTTGCGCGATGGCCGGAAATTATACGCTTGCTGTTGGCAATGGAATGGCGATGACTCGCCAGTCATCGCCAACCGCACGAATTTCGGTGATTTTGAGTTCCGGCGCTTCCTTCATTTGCGCAAGCGGCCAGTCCAGCAGAGGCCGCGCCGAAGAGCCCAAAAACTTGCCGGCGATAAAAATCTGGAACTCGTCCACCAGTCCGAGCTGGGCAAACGCACCCGCCAGACGCGGACCCGCCTCGACCAACACTTCATTGACCCCACGGGCAGCGAGCTCGACCAGCAGCTGACGCAGATCGACCTGGCCATCATAGCCGGGCACGATCAGGCATTCCGGGCCATTGGCGTACTGTTCTTCCACCGCGACACAAGTGGCGACCAGGGCCGGACCCGCCTTGAAGAACGGTGCATCCAGCGGCACCCGCAGGCGGCCGTCGACCAGCACGCGCAGCGGCGGGCGGCTCATGGCCAGGGCCGTTTGCTCGGCATCCAGCCCCAACTCATCGGCCCGCACGGTCAAGCGCGCGTTGTCCGCCAGCACCGTGTCGGCGCCGGTCAGCACCACACTGGCCTGGGCGCGCAGGCGTTGCACCGCCGAGCGTGCGGCTGTACCTGTGATCCACTGGCTTTCGCCGCTTTCCATCGCCGTGCGCCCGTCCAGGCTCATGGCCAACTTGACCCGCACGAACGGCAGGCCGTGTTCCATGCGCTTGAGGAAGCCCTGATTGAGCTTGCGAGCCTCACCCTCCAGCACGCCGCTTTCAGTGGCGATGCCAGCCTGAGCCAGGCGTTGCAAACCGCGACCGGCGACTTCCGGGTTCGGGTCCTGCATCGCCGCGACCACGCGGGCCACTCCGGCATTCACCAGTGCATCGGCACAGGGCGGCGTGCGGCCGTGGTGGCTGCACGGCTCGAGCGTCACATAAGCGGTAGCGCCGCGAGCCTGCTCACCGGCCGCGCGCAAGGCGTGGACTTCAGCGTGAGGCTCGCCGGCGCGAACATGCCAGCCTTCGCCGACAATCTGTCCGTCCTGCACGATCACGCAACCAACCCGCGGATTGGGGTGTGTCGTGTAGTGCCCTTTGCGCGCCAGTTCCAGCGCACGGGCCATGAAATGAGCATCGAGGATGGCAAGTTCTGCGGGCGTGGTCATTCTTTCACCGGTTCACGGGCCAGGCGATCGATCTCTTCGCGGAACTCGTTGAGGTCCTGGAAGCGGCGATATACCGAAGCGAAGCGGATGTAGGCGACTTCGTCGAGCTTCTGCAGCTCGGCCATCACCAGTTCGCCGACCACGAGGGATTTGACCTCTCGTTCACCGGTGGCGCGCAGTTTGTGTTTGATGTGCACCAGCGACGATTCGAGGCGCTCGACGCTCACCGGGCGCTTTTCCAGCGCGCGCTGCATGCCGGCGCGGAGTTTTTCTTCGTCGAACGGCTGGCGACTGCCGTCGGTTTTGATCAGGCGCGGCAACACCAGTTCAGCGGTCTCGAACGTTGTGAAACGCTCGCCGCAGGCCAGGCATTCACGCCGGCGGCGCACCTGTTCGCCCTCGGCGACCAGACGCGAGTCGATGACCTTGGTGTCGTTGGCACCGCAGAAGGGACAGTGCATGGTGGCAGGCAACAAAAAAAGGGAGGGCCATGGTAGCGCATCCCTGTGGCAAGACAAGCCATAGGGTTTGCGGTATACAGACGCAATGATCACTAGATCCCTGGAATTCAGCTTTATGGAGCCACCGATGTCGTTACGTCCGCTCGTTTTGCTCAGTGTTTTCAGCCTGCTGGTGGCTTGCGGCAGCGATGCGCCCAAGCCCCAGCCGCCAACGCCAGGCCCGGCGCCGCAACAGGCGCAGAAGAAGGCCAGGGAGGCGGCTGAGCTCGGCCCCTTGCCCGCCTATCAGCGTGAACTGAGCGGCACCCTGCAAGGCGTGCCGGCAGGTGCCGAAGTCGAACTGGCATTGCTGGTCATCGACGAAAAAGACCGCCCGCAACAATTGCTCGCCAGCTCCAGCCTGATCGGCAACAACCAGGTGTTGCCGTTTCACCTGCGCTTCAACCCGGATGCCTTTCCAGTCGGTGCCCGTGTGGAACTGCGAGGCCGCGCCAGTCAGTCGGGCCAGTTGATCCTGCACCTGCCGTCACAGCTGATTACCCAGCCGACCACCCAGGCCCTGGGCCAACTGCAATTCGTCAAAGCTCCATGAGTACGCCGCTCGACCTGCAACGGGCCCTGGCTGAACTGCTCGGCGACGCACAACTGGTGGCCTGCCCGTTGCCGGAAACCGATTTGCAACTGTGGCTGATCGACGGCGACAACATGGACCGCGCCTTCAGCCCGGAAGAAACCCGGCGCATCCTGCATGAGCCACCGTACTGGAGTTTCTGCTGGGCCAGCGGCCTGGCCGTGGCCCGCTATCTGGCCGACAACCCGCATTGGGTCGAAGGCAAGCGGGTACTCGATTTCGGTGCCGGTTCCGGGGTAGCGGGGATTGCCGCTGCCAAGGCCGGCGCCCTGGAAGTGCTGGCCTGCGACCTCGACCCGCTGGCGATTGCCGCGTGCCGGGCCAATGCCGAACTCAATGACGTACAGCTCGATTACTCGACGGACTTTTTCGCCGAGGCTGATCGCTTCGACCTGATTCTGGTGGCGGACGTGCTGTACGACCGGGCCAACCTGCCGTTGCTCGACCAGTTCCTCAGCCGCGGCCGAGAGGCACTGGTGGCGGATTCCCGAGTACGGGACTTTCGCCATCCGTTGTACCGGCGCATCGAAATGCTCGAAGCCATGACCCTGCCGGATCTGGCCGAGCCCCACGAGTTTCGGCATGTGAGCCTCTATCACGCCGCCCGCGCCTGACCGTATAGTTGCTCCATTCACGCTTTTACGAGATTGCCCATGAGTCAGGAAACGCCGTACATCTTCGACGCCACGACTGCCGATTTCGACCAGTCGGTGATCGAGAACTCCTTCCACAAGCCGGTGCTGGTGGATTTCTGGGCCGAATGGTGCGCGCCCTGCAAAGTGCTGATGCCGATGTTGCAGAGCATTGCCGAGAGCTATCAGGGTGAGCTGCTGCTGGCCAAGGTCAACTGTGACATCGAGCAAGACATCGTCGCCCGCTTCGGCATCCGCAGCCTGCCGACCGTGGTGCTGTTCAAGGACGGCCAGCCTGTCGACGGCTTTGCCGGCGCTCAGCCGGAATCCGCTGTGCGTGCCCTGCTCGAACCCCATGTGCAGATGCCGCCACCGGCCGCCGCCGATCCGTTCGAACAGGCCCAGGCGCTGTTCGATGACAGCCGCTTTGCCGATGCCGAAGCCCTGCTCAAAGTGCTGCTGGGTGAAGACAACACCAACGCCAAGGCGTTGATCCTGTACGCCCGCTGCCTGACCGAGCGTGGTGAACTGGGCGAAGCGCAAACCGTGCTGGATGCCGTCAAGAGCGACGAGCACAAGGCCGCGCTGGCCGGCGCCAAGGCACAGATCAAGTTTCTCGGCCTGGCCAGGGACTTGCCGGATGCCGCCGACCTGAAGGCCCGACTGGCGAAAAATCCCCAGGACGATGAAGCGGTCTATCAACTGGCCATCCAGCAACTGGCCCGTCAGCAGTACGACGCCGCGCTGGATGCGTTACTCAAGCTGTTCATCCGCAACCGCAGCTACAGCGAAGGCTTGCCGCACAAGACCTTGCTGCAGGTGTTCGAGTTGCTGGGCAATGACCACCCGCTGGTCAGCACGTACCGCCGCAAGTTGTTTGCTGCGCTCTACTAATCACGAGCTTGTAGGAGCTGGCTTGCCAGCGAAGGCGGTCTCAAAGACAGCACAATGCTCAAGGCCCCCTTCGCCGGCAAGCCGGCTCCTACAACCAGCGGTAAATCGGCGTATCGGTGCCGCTTTCCACCTTCACGTCCGGACTGTGGCGCAACCGCACCAACAGGCGCTTGCCCGCCGCCGCGCTGCCGGTCAGGCCTTCGAGTTGATCGAGCAGATCCGGCCCGCTGAGCTGCCCGGCCTTGCGCAACAAATCCCGGGCGATCTGCCACAGCGCATCATCCTGATTCAGCGGTTTCGCCGCTGGCGCGCTGACTGCGGATTTTTCCACCTGCAACTGCGCCCCTAGTCGCGCCCAATCTGCGTCGTCCATCTCCAGGGTCAAATCCACCGGCCAGTCGCCGATGCTTCCGCGAATTCGCAACATAGGTCTGCTCCCGCACATTTCTTGCCTGCATGCTCCCATGGGACTTGTGCAACGCCAAGCGGACAGTCAAACTCCCCGCACTTACGTTATAAGATTACATAACATATTCTTCATTTTACTTTTCGGAGACTCGTCATGCGTCGTCTGCTTCTTGCCCTGCCGTTTGCCATGCTGCCATTGGCCGTCGCCCATGCCGCCGCCGAACACGATCATGAGCATGGCAGCCTGGGCGCCCACGAACATGGCGTGGGACGTCTGAACGCGGCGCTGGACGGGCAGACCCTGGAGCTGGATCTGGAAAGCCCGGCCATGAACCTGGTGGGTTTCGAGCACGTCGCCACCAGCGACGCAGACAAGGCCAAGGTCGCCGTCGCCCGCGCCCGACTGGAGCAACCGCTGGCCCTGTTCAACCTGCCAAAAGCCGCTGGTTGCGTGGTGGAAAACCAGGAACTGGAAAGCCCGTTGTTCGGCGACAAACCCGATGCCGACGATGATCACGATGAAGACGCCAAGGACGAAGACGGCCACGAACATCACCATGATCACAGCGAAATCCAAGCTCGCTATCAGTTCACTTGCGCCACACCGGCGGCACTGAAGTCGCTGGACCTGGCGAATATTTTCACCAGCTTCCCGGCCACCCGGAAAATTCAGGTACAACTGATCGGCCCGAGCGGGCAGCAAGGCGTTGAAGTGACGGACAAGGCTGCTGCCCTCAAATTCTGAATTCACCAGCCTTTGTAGGAGCCGGCTTGCCGGCGATAGGCACGCCGCGGTCCCTGCATAAAATCGCGTCATCGTTCATCGCCGGCAAGCCGGCTCCTACAGGTTATTCAACACCCATGAAATCGGCTAAATGACCCAAGCACTCATCGAACTGTCCGACCTGGGCTTCAGTTGGCCCGGTCACCCGCCACTGCTGGACATTCCGGCGTTTCGCCTGGAGCGCGGCGAAACCCTGTTCCTCAAAGGCCCCAGCGGCAGCGGCAAGACCACCCTGCTCGGCTTGCTCGGCGGTGTGCAAAAACCTGATCGCGGCAGTATCCGCCTGCTCGGCCAGGAGCTGACGCAACTCTCGGCCGGTGCCCGCGACCACTTCCGCGTCGATCACACCGGCTACATCTTTCAGCAATTCAACCTGCTGCCGTTTCTGTCGGTGCGTGAAAACGTCGAACTGCCCTGCCACTTCTCGAAACTGCGCGCCGAACGGGCGAAACAACGCCACGGCAGCGTCGACAAAGCGGCCGCGACGCTGCTCGCCCACCTGGGCCTGAAGGATGAAAACATCCTCGGTCGCCGCGCCGACTCGTTGTCCATCGGCCAGCAGCAACGGGTCGCCGCCGCCCGCGCGCTGATCGGTCAGCCGGAACTGGTGATCGCCGACGAGCCGACCTCGGCCCTCGATTACGACGCCCGCGAGAACTTCATTCGCCTGCTGTTCGCCGAATGCCGCGAAGCCGGGGCGAGTCTGTTGTTCGTCAGCCACGACCAGAGCCTTGCGCCGTTGTTCGATCACAACCTGTCGCTGGCCGAACTCAATCGCGCCGCCACCCCGTCCGAGGTCTGAGATGTATTTGTTTCGTCTAGCCATGGCCAGCCTGGCTAACCGCCGCTTCACCGCGATCCTCACGGCGTTCGCCATCGCCCTGTCGGTGTGCCTGCTGCTGGCGGTGGAGCGCGTGCGCACCGAAGCCAAGGCCAGTTTCGCCAGCACCATCAGCGGCACCGACCTGATCGTCGGCGCCCGCTCCGGCTCAGTGAACTTGTTGTTGTACTCGGTGTTCCGCATCGGCAACGCCACCAACAACATCCGCTGGGACAGCTTCGAACACTTCGCCAACAACCCGAAAGTGAAGTGGGCCATCCCGATGTCCCTCGGCGACTCCCATCGCGGCTACCGGGTGATGGGCACCACCGAAGCCTACTTCGAGCATTACCAGTACGGACGCCAGCAACACCTGGAACTGGCCGATGGCCGGGCGTTTGCGACCGACCCGTTCGAAGTGGTGCTCGGCGCCGAAGTGGCCGATGCGCTGCACTACAAACTCGGCGACAAACTGGTGCTGGCCCACGGCGTGGCGGCGATCAGCCTGGTCAAGCACGACGACAAGCCGTTCACCGTGGTCGGTATTCTCAAGCGCACCGGCACCCCGGTGGACCGCACGCTGCACATCAGCCTTGGCGGCATAGAGGCGATTCACATCGACTGGCACAATGGCGTACCGGCCCGGGGCGAGGGTCGCATCACGGCCGATCAGGCGCGCAACATGGACCTCACGCCGCAAGCGATCACCGCGTTCATGCTCGGTCTGAACAACAAGATTTCGACCTTTGCCCTGCAACGGGAAATCAACGAGTTCCGCGGTGAGCCGATGCTGGCGATCCTGCCGGGCGTGGCGTTGCAGGAGCTGTGGAGCCTGATGGGCACCGCGGAAAAAGCCTTGTTCGTGGTCTCGCTGTTTGTGGTGCTGACCGGATTGATCGGCATGCTGACAGCCATTCTCACCAGCCTCAACGAACGCCGCCGGGAGATGGCGATCCTGCGTTCGGTGGGTGCGCGACCTTGGCATATCGCGACCTTACTGGTGCTCGAAGCCTTTGCCTTGGCACTGTCGGGCGTGATCGCCGGATTGGCGTTGCTGTATGTGTGCATCGCGGCGGCCCAAGGTTATGTGCAAGCCAACTACGGCCTGTTCCTGCCGCTGTCCTGGCCAAGCGAGTATGAATGGACGCTGCTCGGTGGCATCCTCATCGCCGCGCTGCTGATGGGCTGCGTGCCAGCCTGGCGCGCCTATCGCCAATCCCTGGCCGATGGCCTGTCGATCCGTTTATGAGGACATTGAAAATGCCCCGCGCTGTACTTGCGCTGTTGATGCTGGTCGCCCTGCCCTTGTGGGCAGCCCAGCCGCGAGACCTGACCTGGTCGGAGATGATCCCGCCGGATGCGCCGAAAGAAGTGCCGAACATGACGCCGCTGCACGACCTGTCACAGATGAGCAATGCCCTGGCGGCCGAGTCCGCACCGGCGGCCAGACAGGAGCTGCCCAACGCACCGGTGGTCAAGGCCCTCGATGGCCAGAACATTCGCCTGCCGGGCTACATCGTGCCGCTGGAAGTCAGCGAGGAAGGACGGACCACGGAGTTCCTGCTGGTGCCGTACTTTGGCGCCTGCATCCACGTACCACCACCACCGTCGAACCAGATCGTGCACGTCAAAAGTGAAGTCGGCGTGAAGCTCGACGAGCTGTATCAGCCGTACTGGATCGAAGGCGCGTTGCAGGTCAAGGCATCCACCAGTGAGCTGGCGGATGCCGGATATCAGATGGAGGCGGACAAGATTTATCTGTATGAACTGCCGGAGTGAACCCGGAGTTTCCCTGTCACCAATACAATCGCCATCGTCGGATCGCCGCCCGGAGCAAGCCCGCTCCCACAGGGTCAGGTGCTGAAACACAGATCTTCAGCATTGCGCAATTCCTTGTGGGAGCGGGCTTGCCCGCGATGAGGCCAGCAAAAACACCACAAAATCCAACCCCTTCCCACTTTCCTTGAGCTGCATCAAAAGACCGAATAGTTAGCCGGCTTACCATTGGACATCAAAATTTTTAACGTCCTCTGGAGCCCCCATGAACAAGTCCATGCTCAGCGCTTCGCTGCTTGCCCTCGCGCTCGCAGCCCCGCTCGCCCATGCCCACGAGGCCGGCGACATTCTCATTCGCGCCGGTGCAATCACCGTCAACCCGGAGGCCGACAGTTCCAGCGTCAAGGTCGATCAAGGCCCGCTCGCTGGTGCCGACCTGGGTGGCAAGGCGACCATGAGCAGCGACACGCAACTGGGCTTGAACTTCGCCTACATGCTCACCAACCACCTGGGTATCGAGCTGCTGGCGGCCACACCGTTCGAGCATGATGTGAAACTCAAGGGCACGGCTCTGAGCGCAGCCAACGGCAAACTCGGCACCCTCAAGCACCTGCCGCCGACCTTGAGCCTGGTGTACTACCCGCTGGATCCCAAGTCGGCCTTCCAGCCGTACGTCGGTGGCGGCATTAACTACACCTACATCTACGACGAACACGTTGGCAGCCAAGCGCAGTCCGCCGGTTTCAGCAACTTCAAGGCGGAAAACTCCTGGGGCCTGGCGTGGCAAGTCGGTGCTGACTACATGCTGACCGACAACATCATGATCAACGCCCAGGTGCGCTACATCGACATCGATACCCGCGCCACCGTCGAGAACAACTCGATTGCCCCAGGTACCCGGGCACGGGTGGACGTCGATGTAGACCCGTTCATCTACATGGTGGGTCTGGGTTACAAGTTCTAAAGAACGTTCACGTGGTGGTGAATGAGGCTTGCTGGTGAGCAGACTTGAAACTGACGGCGACTGCTATGTAGTCGAACGGGGGAAGCCCCCCTCGCCACAGGGAATCCATCCGCATCAAGGTAAATTCCGGCCGTGAAAAAGGCGCCTGTAAAAAGGCGCCTTTTTCATGTCCGCATGGAAGCGATCTATCGCCCCAGCAACCGCGCCAGCCCCACACGCATCGGGGTCTGCTCCGAGGTCGTGAAGCGCTCCAACAGACGCCGGTTGTTCGCCCGGGAGTGGCGAATGTCACCGGAGCGCGCCGGGCCGTAGCTCACCGGTGGCAGCTTGCCGACTACAGCTTCGAGCGCTTCGAGCATTTGCTTGAGGGTCGTTGCCTGGTTCCAGCCAACGTTGACCGCACCGACTTCGACCCGAGGCTTCTCGATGGCCTGCACCAGCAGGTCGACCAGGTCTTCGACGTAGACAAAGTCCCGGGTTTGCTCGCCATCGCCGAACACGGTGATCGGCAGGCCCTTTTGCGCACGCTCGCTGAAAATGCTGATCACCCCGGAGTACGGCGAGGACGGATCCTGGCGCGGGCCGAAGATGTTGAAGAAGCGGAAAATCACCGGCTCCAGCGCATGTTGGCGGCGGTAGAAATCGAAGTAGTGCTCGCTGGCCAGTTTGTCCGCCGCATAGGGCGTCAGCGGCGACTTGGGCGTGTCTTCGTCGATCGACTCGCCCTCGCCATTGTTGCCGTACACCGCCGCGCTGGAGGCAAACAGCACGCGCTTGACCCCGGCCTGGCGCATGGCTTCGCAGACGTTCAGCGTACCGATGAAGTTGCTCTGGTGCGTTTTCACCGGATCGTCCACCGAGGCCTGCACCGAAGCCACGGCAGCCATATGCGCCACGGCGCTGCAACCGGCCATCGCCTGGGCAACCAAAGCCGCATCGGCCACGTCGCCGACGATCAGTTCGACCTTGGGATTGTCCAGCGGCAGATTGCTGCGCTTGCCGGTGGACAGGTCATCGAGAATCCGCACCCCATGGCCCTTGGCAAGCAGGGCGTCAGTCAGGTGTGAACCAATGAATCCGGCACCACCGGTGATCAAAATGGGGCCGTCAGCCATGGCGATAGAACCTGTCCAGTAGAGCGGGAAGCGCCGCACGCCAGGCGCGCGGCTTGATCCCGAAGGTGTGCAGTATTTTCTTGCAGGCCAGCACCGCGTGCTGCGGCTCTTCGGCAGCATCCGGACGCGCGGCGTGGGCCTGGGCGGTCGGGGCTTCGATGGCCAGCGGATGCAGGCTGCGGGCTTCGGTCAGAATCGCCTGCCCCAGCGCCAGCGGCGTGGTCGCCTCATGCCCGGCGTAGTGGTAGGTGCCCCACAGCGGCGCAGCGCAATCGAGTTGTTTTAGCACTGAAATGATCACGCGGGCGGCATCGTCTACCGGCGTCGGATTGCCGCGCCGGTCGTCGGCCATCAGCAGTTCTTCGGGTTGTTCGGCACGGGCGAGGAAGCGGCCAAGGGTGCCGTCCGGGCTGTCGTCCAGCAGCCAGCCGAAACGCAGCAGTACGTGTTGCGGGCAGGTGGCGCGAACGCTTTGTTCGATCCGCCACAACGCCTGGCCCCGCAGGCCCAATGGCACGGGTTCGTCTTTTTCGCTGTAGGCTGTGGCGCGGGAGCCGTCGAACACGCGATAGCTGGAAGGTTGCAGCAGAACGATGTTGTGGTGCTGGCACAGCTCCGCCAGACGCTCGATCGCACGCTCCTGGCCGGCCAGGCGCTGTTCGCTCACCGCCTCTGCCTGAAACCAGTCGAAGTAGTAGGCAAGGTTGATCAATGCATCGGGACGGGTGTCGTCGAGCAGTTGTGTCAGGCTCGCGGCATCCCAGCCGTCTTGCGGCGGGCGGGGGGCGAGGAAACCGATGTCTTCCTCCGCACCGAGGCGAATCAGCGCCTGCCCAAGGGCATTTCCGCCGCCCAGTAACATAAGGCGCATTCGCATAGAGTCAGCAGGCCCAGTCTGATTGAAACAATGGCTTTATCGACATCGCGCCCAGGCGATGTCGTTGGTAATTGCCGGAATCGTTGCATTTTGCGGGTTTAGTGCGCAACCGTCATCCGTAAAGTGTAGATCCGCGGGATTTGTGGTGCTGCCTCTGGCCCCTTCGCGGGCAAGCCCGCTCCCACAATGGATTTGTGTACGCCGAACCCTGTGGGAGCGGGCTTGCCCGCGAAGAGGCCCTGAAGGCCGCTAGAGATCCCCGAGTGGTACTTGCATCTTGCGCCCCCACCCGCATAACTTGCTGCATGAACCTGCCCATCCCCGCAGACAGTGCCCTGAGCGGCTTTCACCCCGCCGTCAGCGCCTGGTTCAGCCACACGTTCGCAGCGGTCACCGCCGCCCAGGCCCGGGCGTGGCCGTTGATCCGCCAGCAGCGCTCGACCCTGATCGCCGCGCCCACCGGCTCCGGCAAGACCCTCACCGCCTTTCTTGCCGTCATCGACGACCTGGTGCATCGCGGCCTGGAAAGCCCCGAAGGCTTGCCCGACGCAACGCTGGTGGTCTACGTCTCGCCGCTCAAGGCGCTGTCCAACGACATCCAGATCAACCTGCAAAACCCGCTGGCCGGTATTACCGAGCAATTGCGCGTGATGGGCCTGCCCGAATTGCAGATCACCACGGCCGTGCGCACCGGCGACACACCACAAAAAGATCGCTCGGCGATGCGCAAGACGGCACCGCACATTCTGGTGACCACGCCGGAGTCCCTGTACGTGTTGCTCGGTTCCGATTCCGGTCGGCAGATGCTCGGCACGACACAAACGGTGATCATCGACGAAATCCACGCCATGGCTGCCAACAAACGCGGCAGCCATCTGACGCTGAGCCTTGAACGCCTGCAGGCATTGTGCGCACAACCACTTCTGCGCATCGGTCTGTCGGCCACGCAAAAACCGATCGAAGCCGTCTCGCGCTTCCTCGTCGGTCGCGACCGTCCGTGCGAGATCGTCGACATCGGCCACGCCCGCCCCCGCGACCTGGACATCGAAGTACCGCCCGTGCCGCTGTCGGCAGTGATGGCCAACGATGTCTGGGAACGGGTCTACGACCGCCTCGCCGCCCTCGCCCGGGAACACCGGACCACGCTGATTTTCGTCAACACCCGGCGCCTGGCCGAGCGCCTGAGCCGTCACCTGAGCGAACGCCTGGGCAAGGACGCCGTGGCCGCCCACCACGGCAGCCTGGCCAAGGAGTTTCGCCTGGACGCCGAGCAGCGACTCAAGCGCGGCGACCTGCAAGTGCTGATCGCCACGGCGTCGCTGGAACTGGGGATCGATATCGGCGACGTCGACCTGGTGTGCCAGATCGCCTCGCCGCGCTCGATTGCCGGGTTTCTGCAACGGGTCGGGCGCTCCGGGCACCAGGTCGGCGGTACGCCCAAGGGCCGGTTGTTTGCCACCACCCGCGACGACCTGATCGAGTGCGCCGCGCTGCTCGACTGCGTACGCCGGGGCGAACTCGATACCTTGTTGATCCCGCAAGCGCCGCTGGACGTGCTGGCACAACAGATCATCGCCGAGGTCAGTTGCCAGGAGTGGCCGGAACAAGCGCTGCTGGAGATGCTGCGCCGCGCCTCGCCCTACGCCGGACTCGACGACAAACACTACCAGGCGCTGCTGCACATGCTCGCCGAAGGCTACAACGGGCGTCAGGGCATCCGCAGCGCCTACCTGCACCGCGACGCCGTGAGCCGCACCCTGCGCGGTCGCCGGGGCGCAAAACTGACGGCGGTGACCAGTGGCGGGACTATTCCGGACAACGCCGACTACAGCGTATTGCTCGAGCCTCAAGGGCTGAACATCGGCACCATCAACGAAGACTTCGCGGTGGAAAGCATCGCCGGAGATGTCTTCCAGTTGGGCAATACGTCCTATCGCATCCTGCGCGTGGAAACCGGCAAGGTGCGGGTCGAGGATGCCCAGGGCCAGCCACCGACCATTCCGTTCTGGCTCGGGGAAGCGCCGGGGCGCAGCGCCGAATTGTCCTCGGCGGTAGCACGTTTGCAGGCTCAGCTCGACGACCTGCTGGGTGCCGCGCCTGGCAACTTGCAGCCCGCGCTCGACTGGCTGACCGACACCCTGGGCCTGAACCTCGCCAGCGCCGAGCAACTGGTGGACTACCTGGCCCGCGCGCGGCAAACACTGGGCGCCCTGCCATCACAAGACACGCTGCTGATGGAGCGTTTTTTCGACGAGTCCGGCGGCACCCAACTGGTCATTCACACGCCGTTCGGCAGCCGCATCAACCGCGCCTGGGGCCTGGCCCTGCGCAAGCGTTTCTGTCGCACCTTCAACTTCGAATTACAGGCCGCCGCCAGCGAAGACGCCATCGTGCTGTCGCTGTCCACCAGCCACAGTTTTGAACTGGACGATGTCTGGCGCTACCTGCACAGCAACAGCGCCGAGCACCTGCTGATTCAGGCCGTGCTCGACGCGCCGCTGTTCGGCGTGCGCTGGCGCTGGAATGCCGGGGTGGCCCTGGCGCTGCCGCGCTACAGCGGCGGGCGCAAAGTCCCGCCGCAGATCCAGCGGATGAAAAGCGAAGACCTGATCGCCAGTGTGTTTCCCGATCAGATCGCCTGCGTGGAAAACCTCGCCGGCGAACGGGAGATTCCCGACCATCCGCTGGTAGAGCAAACCCTCGATGACTGCCTGCACGATGCCATGGACAGTGAAGGCTGGCTGGCCTTGTTGCGGCGCATGGAACGCGGCGACATTCGCCTGATCAGCCGCGACTTGCCGGCACCCTCACCGCTGGCGGCAGAGATTCTCAGCGCCCGGCCCTATACCTTTCTCGACGATGCGCCGCTGGAGGAGCGCCGCACCCAGGCGGTGCTCAATCGCCGCTGGAGCGACCCGCAATCCACCGACGACCTCGGCGCGCTGGACGCCGAAGCGATTGCCGCCGTACGCGACGAAGCCTGGCCGGCGCCCTCCGGTGTCGATGAAATGCACGAAGCCTTGATGAGCCTGGCGTGCATCAGCGATGCCGAGGCCAGCGCCAATCCGCTGTGGCTCGACTGGCTCGGTAGCCTGGCCGACAGCGGACGCGCCAGCCGTATGCAGATCAACGCCGGGCAATCGCTGTGGCTGGCGCTGGAGCGCCTGACCTGCTTGCGGGCGATTTATCCACACGCCGAATGGACGCCGCCCCTGCAAGCGCTGCCGGACTTCGATGAAGCCTGGGCAGCCGAGGAAGCCGTACTCGAACTGATCCGCGCAAGGCTCAGCGCCTTCGGACCGCTCCCACTCAATGCCATTGCCGAACCACTCGGCTTGCCCGCCGCGCAGGTCAATCAAGCCCTGGCGCAACTGGAACGTGAAGGCTACGTGCTGCGCGGTCGCTTCACCCCGGGCACTACCCGGGAAGAATGGTGCGAGCGGCATTTGCTGGCGCGGATTCACCGCTATACGGTCAAGCGCCTGCGTCGGGAAATCGAGCCGGTGGCGTTGCAGGATTTCATGCGATTCCTGTTCGACTGGCAGCATGTGTCGACTGCAAGCCAGGGCCAGGGCGCGGCGGTATTGCCAGCCGTCGTCGCGCAATTCGAAGGCTACCCCGCCGCCGCTTCAGCCTGGGACAGCGACATACTGCCGGCGCGAATCAAGAACTACTCGGCGTCCTGGCTGGATGAGTTGTGCCGCAGCGGCAGGCTGGTGTGGACGCGCCTGACTGCGCACAACAAAAGCGCCAGCACCGCGCTGCGCAGCACGCCGATTGTCTTGCTGCCGCGCAACCGGGTCGGCCTCTGGAGCGGCCTGGCCGAACAGACGCCGGTCAGCGAACTGTCGCCGAAAACGCAAAAGGTCCACGCCGCCCTCAGCCAGCATGGCGCGCTGTTTTTCGATGAGCTGATCCATGAGGCCCATCTGCTGCGTTCGGAACTGGAAATCGCCCTGCAGGAACTGGTGGGCGCCGGGCTGGTGAACGCCGACAGCTTCGCCGGGTTGCGTGCACTGATCACCCCGGCCAGCAAGCGCCAGCCACGCAACAGTCGGCGTGGACGCGGAGCATTCATCGGAGGCATGGACGATGCCGGGCGCTGGGCCTTGCTGCGACGCGCGCCTGCCGCGCCGGTGGCGGAAAACCAGCGTCCCTCGCCCGCACTGGCCGAAACGCTGGAACACATCGCCATGACCTTGCTACGCCGCTACGGCGTGGTGTTCTGGCGCTTGCTGGAACGAGAGGCGGACTGGCTGCCAAGCTGGCGCGAACTGCTGCGTACGTTCCATCGTCTGGAGGCACGCGGCGAGATTCGTGGCGGACGCTTTGTCAGCGGCCTGGCGGGTGAGCAATTCGCCTTGCCCGAGGCGATTCCATTGTTGCGGGAGGTGCGGCGTCGGCCTCATGACGGCAGTCTGGTCGCGGTGTGCGGGGTCGATCCGCTGAACCTCGCCGGCACGCTGTTGCCGGGTGCGAAGGTGCCGGCACTGGCGAGCAATCGGCTGGTGTATCGCGACGGGTTGCCGGTCGCCGCCGAGATTGCCGGCAAGCAGCAGTTCTGGGGGAAACTGGATCAGCAGATGGGCGCTGAAATACATAAAAAACTGATTCAACACAGTTATCTGTAGGAGCTGGCTTGCCAGCGAAGAGGCCGTCAGGCTCAACATCAGTGTTGCCTGACCATGCGCCTTCGCTGGCAAGCCAGCTCCTACAGGAGTGTTGCTATTGAGACCGCAGCCTATCCGGCATCAACACCGCCGAATGATCCGGCTCATGCCCGGCCTCGAGTGGTGGCTCGACCGGATGCCTCGGCACCAGCGCCTGCTGTGGATAAGTCTGCGCGAAATGCACCCACGGGCAGTTATCCACAAGCTTTTTCAGGCGCTGGTTGAAAGCCCGGCTCACGGCATACTGGCCCCCGGACACCGTACGGAATTGCGCGGTCAGCACCACGCCGTTGAGGTCCATTTTGTCGACGCCAAACACATCCAGCGGCCCTTGCAGGTTGTAGCGCAGGAACGGGTCGCTGCTGATGGAATGCCCCACCTCGCGGATCAGCTCGATGGCCTTGTCGACATCGGTGTCATAAGTGAATTGCACCGAGAAAAACGCATAGGCGAATTGCCGCGATTGGTTGGTCACGGCCTTGATCTGCCCAAACGGTACCGAGTGCACGAAGCCCTTGCCGTCGCGCAGGCGCAAGGTGCGGATGGTCAGGCCTTCGACTGTGCCGGCATGCCCGGAATCAAGCACCACCCAGTCGCCGATGGACAGGGTGTCTTCGATGATGATGAACAGCCCGGTAATCACGTCCTGCACCAGTTGCTGGGAGCCGAAACCGATTGCCAGGCCGATGACCCCGGCACCGGCCAGGAACGGCGCGACGTTGATCCCCAGGTTGGCCATGGTGGTGATCGCGCAAATCACCACCAGGATGATTTTGATCGCGTTGCGCAGCAGCGGCAGGATGGTTTTCACCCGCGTACTCGGCTGGCGCGCCGAGCGCTTGTTGGCCGGTGGTTTCAGGGCTTCCTGAATCGCCGTGTCGAGCACCACCCAGACCATCCAGGTCACCAGCAGGATCAGGCCGATATGGCTCAGGGAGTCACTGATCGCCCGGCCCACGGCATTGCTCACCGCGAATTCGAACAGCGACACGCCCCAGATCCGCCCGAGGATATCGATGAACACGATGGCCATGCCGATGCGCAGCAAGGCATGGGACAAGTTGAGAAAACGCTCCTTGTAGGCGCCGCTGCGGCGCAGGTCCGCTGCGCTGCGCGCCTTGAACAGATGGTGCAGCGTGGTGCTGAGAAACACCGTGGCAATCAGCAACACCGTAGTGAACAAGGCGCTGCGCAGCACTCTCTGGTTGTCCACCCCGGCGCCGATCAGGTTGATGATCGAAACCAGTACCATCAACAGAATCGGCCAATACCAAAGCCCGGAAAATATCCGCAGGGTTTCACGCAACGCCGGCTGACCGAGGCGCTGGGCCAGCGGCAGGATGCGGATCACATGGGCCACCGGGCGCCGCAGGCGGATCACCAGCAAGCCGAAGGCAATCGACGCCGCCAACCCGGTGAACACGGCGATGCTGCTGGTGAGATTGTTGCCCAGTTGATGGGCGATCTGCGGACTGGTCAGGGCATCGCTCAAGGCCACCAGAAAGCCGATACCGAATAACGGCCGGGGACTGTTCTCGCGGATGATCTGCACCGCCCGCCGCTTGTGCCCGGCATTGAATACCACCACCAGCGACATCACCAATGACGCGGAAAATATCCCCGCGCTTGCGGCATAAGCCAGACACAGCGCCAGCGCCCGACCGGCCGATATCGGCAAAAACTGGCTGGCATAGATTGTTAACGGCAGACTGACCACCGCCGGCAAGGTGTAGGGCAGCACGTAACCGAGCAACGCCTGGCCCCGTTCGCGACTGAGCAGTAAACGGTGCTCGCACAGACGCCTGGCGGTCATCCGCCCAAGCAGCCAAAGACAGGCAAACACGGCCGTCCACACGCAGGTCAACAGCAGGAAATCGCTGGCGACACTCCAGGCCGAACGGGCCGAAGGCTGATTGACCAACTGATCCACTTCATCGGCCGCGCGGTCGGCACGCAAGCGCCAGGCGTCGACCAGGTTCTGATTGAGATCAAGCCTGGACTGGACCTCGTCGATGCTTGAACTGATGGCCCCCAGTAACCCGCCTTGCACCAGCGGCTCAGGGTGTGCCGGCGGCGTCGCGGCGGTCGCGGTGGCCGGCAGCCCCGGTATCGCGGCGGCTTCCAGTTGCTCGCTGCCCAGAAACAGCAACGCCCCCAGCAGTATCGCGGTCTTGAGCCTGATCAAAGCACCCGCTCCTTTGCCTGTGTCTGTAAGGAACTGATCGAGAAATACCGTGCAAGTTCGGCTTTTGCCCGCAGATAGCAGAACGACGATGCCTGCCTGTGGCACAGACTAGCACTCGCGCTCGCGATCTTTGCGCCCAAGGCAAATATCAAATGTCCGTCCCTGTATTTTTCCGCACAACCCGAACCCCGACACTGCGCTCCATCGAATCTACCTCCGGAGTTGCAGCCATGCCCATTGCCTTGCTCGCGCTGACCCTCAGCGCCTTTGCCATCGGGACGACCGAGTTCGTCATCGTTGGCCTGTTACCCACCATCGGTGCCGACCTCGGCGTCAGCCTGCCATCCGCCGGCCTGCTGGTCAGCCTGTATGCCCTTGGTGTTGCCGTCGGCGCCCCGGTGCTGACCGCCCTCACCGGCAAGGTTCCGCGCAAGTTGCTGCTGTTGTCGCTGATGGTGCTGTTCACCCTCGGCAATCTGCTGGCGTGGCAAGCACCGAGCTACGAGTCGTTGATCCTCGCACGGATCGTCACCGGCCTGGCCCACGGGGTGTTTTTCTCGATCGGCTCGACCATCGCCACCAGTCTAGTGCCGAAGGAAAAAGCCGCCAGCGCGATTGCCATCATGTTCACCGGCCTGACTGTGGCGCTGGTCACCGGCGTGCCGCTGGGGACATTCATCGGCCAGCATTTCGGCTGGCGTGAAACCTTTCTCGCCGTTTCGGCATTGGGTGTCATCGCCTTCGTTGGCAGCCTGATCTACGTGCCGAACAACATCGCCCACAGCAAACCCGCGTCGTTGTTGCAGCAATTGCAGGTGCTCAAGCAACCGCGCCTGTTGCTGGTCTATGCCATGACGGCCGTCGGCTACGGCGGCTCGTTCATCGCCTTTACCTTCCTCGCACCGATACTTCAGGACCTCTCCGGTTTCAGCGCCAGCACCGTCAGCCTGGTGTTGCTGGTCTACGGCATCTCCGTGGCCGTCGGCAACATCTGGGGCGGCAAGCTGGCGGACAAACGCGGCCCGATCAACGCCCTGAAAATCATTTTTGCCCTGCTCGCCGCCGTGTTGTTCGTACTGACCTTCACCGCCGGCAATCCCTGGCTCGCGCTGGCCACCGTGCTGGTCTGGGGCGCCGTGGCCTTCGGCAACGTACCGGGATTGCAGGTGTACGTGGTGCGACAGGCCGAACATCACACCCCGCAGGCCGTGGACGTGGCATCCGGCCTGAACATCGCGGCGTTCAACCTCGGCATTGCCGGCGGCGCGTGGGGCGGTGGCCTGATCGTCGCCCACATGGGCTTGATTCACACTGCATGGATCGGCGGCCTGGTGGTGTTGCTGGCGCTGGCATTGACCGCGTGGAGTGGACGTCTTGATCGCCTCGGCCCGGTGTTCGCCGAAGCGGCCGACGGTTCTGCCCGCATTATCACCGGCCACTGATAAACCCTGTAGGAGCGAGCTTGCTCGCGAAGGCGTCGGCACATCCAGCACTAATGTGACTGATACAGCCCTTTCGCGAGCAAGCCCCACATTGGATGGATGTGAGTTCAAGACTGTGTACCGTCCGTAGCCCCATCGAAACTTTCGCCGCCGCCCCGGAGTCATCCAAAAACAGGGGCCGTCAGGCGGGAGGCGACATGACAGCGAATCACACCGATGTTCCCGCACACTCAAATGCAACCGACATGCGGGTACAGGGTTCGTCCGTCACTTGTCGTTTCAAGGTGCTGACGGTCAACACCCATAAAGGTTTCACCGCGTTCAACCGGCGTTTCATCTTGCCGGAACTGCGTGAAGCGGTGCGCAGTGTATCTGCCGATGTGGTGTTTTTGCAGGAAGTCCACGGCACCCACGAACAGCACCCCAAGCGCTACACCAACTGGCCGGCGATGCCGCAATACGAGTTCCTCGCCGACACCCTGTGGCCGCAGTTCGCCTATGGACGCAATGCGGTGTACCCGGCGGGCGATCACGGCAATGCGCTGTTGTCGAAATTCCAGATCATCCGCCACGACAACCTCGACGTGTCCATCGGTGGCCACGAGAACCGCGGGCTCCTGCATTGTGTGTTGCGCCTGCCCGACGACGGCCGGGAAGTGCATGCCATTTGCGTGCACCTGGGGCTGCGCGAAAGTCACCGCACGGCGCAACTGAAATTGCTCGCCCAGCGCCTGGACGCCCTGCCGGGTGACGCCCCGGTGATCGTCGCCGGGGACTTCAACGACTGGCGCCAGCGCGCCGATGCCTTGCTCAAGCCAAGCGGTTTGCATGAAGTCTTCGCCGCGCACCATGGCAAACCGGCGCGCAGTTTCCCCGCGCGCCTGCCGACATTGCGCCTGGACCGCATCTACGTGCGCAACCTCAAGGCCAGCCATCCGCAAGTGCTGACCACCCGGCCCTGGTCGCACCTTTCCGACCACGCCCCGCTGTCGGTGGAGATCGAGCTATGAGCAGCCAGCCGATGGAAAAAACCACATTGCAAGACATCCCCGCCCCGCCGATCCACGAACCGGCAGCGGTCGATGTCGAATACGGCTGGCAAGGCAGCAATCGCGTCGAGTTGCTGGAAAACGGCGAAGCGTTTTTTCCCCGGGTATTTGCAGCCCTGCGTCGGGCGCAAAGTGAAATCCTGCTGGAAACTTTCATTCTGTTCGAGGACAAGGTTGGCAATGAGCTGCAACAGATTCTGATCGAAGCCGCTCAGCGCGGCGTGCGCACCACCGTCAGTCTCGACGGGTTTGGCTGCGGCGAACTGAGTGCCGGGTTCCTCACCGCCCTGACCGCCGCCGGCGTGCACCTGCAAATGTTCGACCCGGCACCGAAACGCCTGGGCATCCGCACCAACTGGTTCCGCCGTCTGCACCGCAAGATAGTGGTGGTGGACGGCAGCATCGCCTTCATCGGCGGGATCAATTTTTCCGCCGATCATCTGGCCGACTTCGGCCCTGAGGCCAAACAGGACTATTCCGTGGAGGTGCAAGGCCCGGCGGTGGCCGACATCCATCACTTCGCCCTGCTGCAATGCGGTCGCCCGGTGCGGGCCAGATACTGGTGGCAACGACGCCGGATGCGGCGTTCGGAACTGGCCTTGAGCGATCACGACGGCCAGGTGCGGCTGGTGTACCGCGATAACGGTGAACACCCGTCCGACATCGAAGAGGTTTACCGCCAGGTGCTGCGCCAGGCACAACGGCGGGTGGTGATCGCCAACGCCTACTTCTTTCCCGGTTTCCGCCTGCTGCGCGAGATCCGCAACGCGGCCCGTCGGGGCGTGGATGTGCGACTGATCCTGCAGGGCCAGCCAGACATGCTGGTGGCCAGGCTCGCCGCGCGCATGACCTATGACTACCTGCTCAAGTCCGGGGTGAAGATCTACGAATATTGCGACCGCCCGCTGCACGGCAAGGTCGCGCTGGTGGACGAAGATTGGAGCACCGTCGGCTCCAGCAACCTTGACCCGTTGAGCCTGTCGATGAATCTGGAGGCCAACGTGCTGATCCGCGACCGTGGCTTCAATCGACTTCTGTTCGATCGCCTGGAAGACCTCAGCGATAACCACTGCAAGGTCATGTCTTCCGACATCGCGCCACGCGGGCGTGTCTGGCACGTGACCGTCGGTTTTCTGGTGTTTCACTTCCTGCGGCATTTCCCGGCGTGGGCCGGTTGGTTGCCGGCGCATAAACCTCGTCTGAAACCCGTCCCCCCTCCGACCGGGAGCGCTGACCATGAACCGCGCTGAACCCCACACGGCAACTCACGCCAGTAGCGCTGGCAAGTCGCACTGGAGGCGCTGGAAACGACCGCTGACAATGCTGTTTTTCCTGATGCTGATCGTGCTGTTCACGATGCTCGCCCAGCGCATCGAATGGAACGAAGTGTTCGACAACCTGGCCGATTTCAAGGTGCGCACGCTGATCATCGCCTCGGGACTGACCCTGGTGAGTTTTCTGGTGTACGCCTGCTTCGACCTGATCGGCCGCTCCTACATCCGCCAGAACCTGACGTGGAAGCAGATCCTGCCCGTGGGGATCATCAGCTACGCCTTCAACCTGAACCTGAGTGCCTGGGTCGGCGGCATCGCCATGCGTTACCGGCTGTATTCACGGCTCGGGGTCAGCAAGAGCAACATCGCGAAGATCCTTGGCCTGAGCCTGGCGACCAACTGGTTCGGTTACATGGTCATTGCCGGCGCCGTGTTCAGCAGCGGCCTGGTGCGCATGCCGCCGGGCTGGAGACTCAGCAGTGGTGCGCTGCAAAGCGTGGGGGTTTTGTTACTGCTGCTGAGCGCCGGGTACCTGGCAGCGTGCCGGTTTGCCAAACGCCGGGAGTGGGCGATTCGCGGCATTGAGATTGACCTGCCGTCACTGCGCATGGCGGTGCTGCAACTGGCAGTCGGAGCCCTGAACTGGTCGTTGATGGCAGCGGTGATTTTCACCTTGCTACCGAGCAAACTGGACTATCCACTGGTACTCGGCGTGCTGTTGATCAGCGCCATCGCCGGGGTCATCACGCACATCCCGGCCGGCCTCGGCGTGCTCGAGGCGGTATTCGTGGCGCTGCTGCAACACGAGGTTTCGCGGGGTAGCCTGGTGGCGGGACTGCTGGCCTATCGGGCGATTTATTTCATTCTACCGCTACTGATTGCCCTGGTGATGTACCTGCTGGTGGAAGCCAAGGCCAAGGCGTTGCGGATTGCCAAGACATCCAAGTGATCCGTGGTGTCTGGTGTTCCGCCATCGCGGGCAAGCCCGCTCCCACAAAGATCCGGGGTAGCCACATTTGTTGAACATCCCAAAATCCTGTGGGAGCGGGCTTGCCCGCGATGACGTCCGCAAGATCACCACAAATCTCAGGACGATTGAATAATGCTCAACCGCTCCCCCACCACCATCTCGGTAATCCAGTCGACGAGGATCGAGGTGTACGCCTGCTGGGAAATCGGGTCGCTCAAGGCGTGATCGGCGCCGTCGATGATGCGGTGGGTCAGTGAGTGCGTCTGCTGGCAGGCCGCCCGGTAGCTCATGATCGTCGCGTGGGGCACGTAGTCGTCAGTCTCGGACTGCACCAGCAGGACGTCCCCGGTAAATTGCGAACAGGCATACAAGGCGCGGTTGCTGTCGGCACTCACCAGGGTGCTTCGGTAATCATGCAGATCCAGCTTGTCCAGATCGCGTTTCGGCGTGTGCCATTGCTCGTCGCGATACAGCGCCGGCACCCGCAGAGCCAGCCAGCGCACCGGCCTGAGCGAGGTCAGGATCGAGGCCAGATACCCCCCGTAACTGGTGCCAACCACGGCAATCGCCGACGTATCAAGGGCCGGGTGCGCGAGCAAGCGGTCATAGGCTGCCAGCAGGTCTCGCAGGTTGTCTTCGCGGGTCACTCGGGACAATGGAATGCCGGTGCCGCCGGTGTGTCCACGCAGGTCGAAGGTCAGGCAGACACAGCCCAACCCGGCGATGCCCTTGGCGCGCTCCAAGTCCCGCTCCTGGCTGCCGCCCCAGCCGTGCACGAAGAGCACGCCGGGGACTTTCGATTTGGGGCTCAGAAAAGTCCCGCTCATCTGTTCGTGGTCGATGTCGATCTGAATGGATTCGCTTCTAGCCGTCATAGGATTCAACCGTCACGTACTTGAGGAGAAAGTCACTGGTCTGCGCCGGTCCGCGGAACACCTCGATGGCGTCTGCCGGCAGTGGCTGATCGATGTAGGTTTCCACCGAAGACACACGAATCGCGCACATCCCCGGATCGTTGACGAAACTCTGCAAGGCCGCGACTTCGGCGCTGCTGGCACCACCCATGCGCCAGGACTGTTCCAACACGCCACTGCGCGGCTGGCCGTTGCTGTCCAGGCCCTGGGCGATGTCGTAATTGCGCCGCGAGGCATAAAAGCCGGGGTAGGCTTCATCCGCCGCGTTGTCGAACACTTGTGCCTGACGGATCGCCAGGCGCACGTCTTGTGGCAGTTCCAGTTCCAGCAATTGGTCGTAGTCACCGGACACCACCAGCAGATCGGAACCGCCATACACCGAGTCGCCCTGTGCGTCTTCAGTCAGGTATTGGTCACCGCAGTAACTGAGCACCCTGTCGCCGATAAAACTCTGGCCGACGCTGTGGGTGATCACCTGGTCCAGGTCCTGCTCGAGCACCACGCCTTCGCTGAACATGGCCTCGGCCTCTGGCCTGGCAAGCACTTGATCGAACTCGTCGAGGCTTTTGATCACCTCCTGACCGCGCCCGGCACAGGCATGAATCGGCTTCAGGCGGATCGGCCCGGAGCGCAACAAATGCTCCGCCGCCGGGCGCGCATCCGCCAGGGAGAACACGCTGACACCGTCGAGCACCACGCTGTGCACCCGCTCGGAAAACAAGGGTGCCCAGCCTTGCGGCGCATGGGCATGCTGGTTGAGCAGTCCATGACTGATGGCTTTGGTGCAGATGAAGTCGTGGTCGACATAACCGCCCCACAAATCCTCCGGCCCCTTGACCCCCAGTCGCCGGGCAGCCGCAGCGCCCACCAGGGTCTGGGTCGGCAACAGATAGAGGTCCCGCCCGTCGTGCCGTTGCGGGTCGTAACTGCCGCCGTACTTGAGCCCCAGTATCTGCGCCAGCCAGCGGGCCAGCGCACGGTTGGTCTCGACTTCGTGCAGTGGCGCATCGGCGATCACCGAATGGGCGACCACCAGTTTCTTGCGGTTTGTTGGGGTCATGCATCCCCCTTCAATCGACGCTTGATGAATGTAGCTGAAGGGGTGCAGGGATCAGGCCAAGGCGCCCTGAGGGGAAAGGGTTTTCAAATCAGCCTGTTGCGCAGTAAGTGATGGCATGAGGCCTGTTTTATTCTGCACGACGCCCTTTGATATTCCGGTATTTTGCACGACTCAAGACCGACACAGAACCAATGTGGGAGCGGGCTTGCTCGCGAAAGGGGTGTATCAGTCACATTAATGCTGGATGTTCTGACGCCTTCGTCGGAACGCCGCCCGGAGCAAGCCCGCTCCCACAGGGGGATTTGTTGTAATGGGCCTATCGTGCCGAGACCCCCGGCGTCACCCCGAACCGCGTCCGATAATCACTCGGCGCCAGCCCGGTGATTTTCTTGAAGGTCGCACGAAACGCCCCGGGGTCCTGATAACCCACGGTCCAGGCAATATGGTCGATGGTGCCGTTGGTGAATTCGAGCATTTCCCGGGCCTTGCCGACTCGCAGATGCTGGCAGTATTCAGTGGGCTTGAGCCCTGTGGCCGCACGGAATCGTCGCAGGAAGGTACGTTCTTCCAGGCCGGCCTTTTCGGCCATCGCAGCCAGCGATACATCGGTCGCCCCGGTGCTTTGCAGCCAGTGTTGCACCTTGAGGATTGCCGCATCGCCGTGACTGAGGATCGGCGCAAAATTACTGCCGCACTCACTGGCGCTGTCGCTGTGCTCCACCACCAGAAAACGCGCGGTATTGGTGGCAATACTTGGTCCCAGCAGCCGGTTGACCAGGCGCAAACCCAGTTCGGACCAAGCCATCAGCCCGGCAGTGGTAATCAGGTCGCCGTCATCGACAATCGGCGTATCGGCCTTGAGCCTGATCGCCGGATAACGTTCGGCGAAAGCTTTGGCCGAGGTCCAATGGGTGGTGGCGCTGCGACCGTCGAGCAGACCGCTTTCAGCCAACAGGATAGAGCCCACGCAAACCCCGCCCAGTGTCGCGCCGCTGGCATGTTGCTCGCGCAACCAGCGGATCAATCCCAGTGGCGCCTGGCCCTCGGAAAAACCGCCAATCGACGGCGGAATCAACACGGCCACCAAGGCGCGCTCCGGGCCGGGATGGCTGTCGAAGACCCGCACCGGCGGCTGATCGCCCTCGACCTGCCAATGGCTGACCCGCAGCAGCGGCAACTGCGCAGTCTGATGCTCGGCGGCGATCCGGTTGGCCACCCCGAACAAATCCGTCAAGCCATGCACCGCCGCCATCTGCGCGCCGGGATAGATCAGCACACCGAGTTCGGCGATTGCCCTTTCTGCGTCCATTGTCAGTTTTCCCCCTCTTATTGTCGGTGCGGCCAATCCCCTGGCCGCCTGCCAGCGCCAATACTGCATTCCACACCCAACACACACTTCGAGGAAACAGTCATGGCCAAGCAAGCGCTCATCGTAGTCGATATCCAGAACGACTACTTCCCCCAAGGCAAGTGGCCGTTGGTTGGTGCCGACGCCGCCGCCGACAACGCCGCCCGCCTGATCAAGGCCTTCCGCGACGCCGGTGATCCGGTGGTGCATATCCGCCACGAATTCACCTCCGAAGAGGCACCGTTTTTCACCCCGAACTCCGAAGGCGCGAAGCTGCACCCGAAAGTGCTCAACCGCGCCGACGAACCGGTGGTGCTCAAACACTTCGTCAACTCGTTCCGCGAAACCGATCTGAGGTCGATCCTCGACGAGCAAGACATCAAGGAGCTGGTGGTCGTGGGCAGCATGAGCCACATGTGTGTGGACGGCATCACCCGTGCGGCGGCGGACTTCGGTTACAAGGTGACCGTGATCCACGACGCCTGCGCCACCCTCGACCTGGAGTTCAATGGCGTGACGGTTCCGGCGGCTCAGGTTCATGCGGCGTTCATGGCGGCCCTGGCGTTTGCGTATGCCAGCGTGGTGTCGACCAACGACTACCTCGCGGCCTGAAGCAACGGCGTTCTACCACGAATAAAAAAACCCGCACTTCAGACCGAAGTGCGGGTTTTGTTTTTCAGCTTGCCGCTTGTAACGCGGGGCTTACAGCTGCTTTAGAACGGAATATCGTCATCAAAGCTGTCGAAATCCGGAGCCGGTTGCGGCGCAGCCTGTTGAGGGGCCGGACGCTGTGGCTGCTGTTGCGGCGCAGGACGCGGAGCCTGCTGGCGCGGAGCGGATTGCTGGTAGTTGTTACCGCCGCCCTGAGCCTGCTGGTCGCCCTGTGGACGGCCGCCCAGCAGTTGCATGGTGCCTTGCATGTCAACCACGATTTCGGTGGTGTAACGCTTGATACCGTCTTTTTCCCACTCGCGGGTCTGCAGCTTGCCTTCGATGTACACCTGCGAACCTTTACGCAGGTATTCGCCGGCGATTTCCGCAACCTTGCCGAACATCGACACACGGTGCCATTCGGTCTTTTCGACTTTCTGACCGGTTTGCTTGTCGGTCCACTGTTCGCTGGTCGCCAGACTCAGGTTGGTCACGGCGTTACCGTTAGGCAAGTAGCGAACTTCGGGATCCTGGCCGCAAGTGCCGACCAATATGACTTTGTTAACCCCACGGGCCATAACGTTCTCCTAGGCTACGCACGCTGCCCCGGCCGGGTTGTTCACCAGGCGCTCAAGGGTGGTGCGATCCAATAGTTCGGTGTCCAGTTTGATGTAAATCGCCGCCTCATCTGCGACGATGACTGCATCTGTTACCCCTACGACCGCCTTCAGGCGCTCGACCAGACCCGCTTCGCGGATCGCCTCGGGCGACAACGGCAAGCGCAGGCTTGTGACGTAGGGAGGTTCACGCATGGTAACAGCAAAGGCCAGCCAGAGGGCAGCCAGACCGGCGCATCCGAGGAACACAACCGACAGACCGCCATGCTGGAACAGCCAGCCGCCAAGAATGCCGCCCAATGCCGACCCGAGGAACTGGCTGGTGGAATAAACCCCCATCGCCGTGCCCTTGCCGCCGGCCGGTGAAACCTTGCTGATCAGCGATGGCAACGAAGCTTCCAGCAGATTGAACGCGGTGAAGAACACCACCGTACCGATCACCAGAGCCCGCAAGCTGTCGCCGAACTGCCAGAAGAATAGCTCAGTGAGCATCAGCGTCAGCACTGCGCCCAATAAAACTCGTTTCATTTTGCGTTTCTTTTCGCCGTAGATAATGAACGGGATCATGGCGAAGAAAGAAATCAGCAGCGCGGTCAGATACACCCACCAGTGCTGCTCCTTGGGCAGCCCGGCCTTCTCGACCAGCGCCAGCGGCAAGGCGACGAAGCTGGACATCAACATCGCGTGCAACACAAAAATGCCCAGGTCCAGACGCAGCAGGTCCGGATGCTTGAGCGTCGGGATCAGCGCCTGGCGCGCGACACCGGATTCTCGATGCTGCAACGGGTGGGTGGAGCGCGGCACCATGAACATCACGATCACAATGCCGAACAGCGCCATGCCACCGGTGGCAAGGAACAGCCCGGACAACCCGAAGGCGCGGGTCAACAGCGGGCCGACCACCATGGCCACGGCAAACGACAGGCCAATGGTCATGCCGATCATGGCCATGGCCTTGGTCCGGTGCTGCTCGCGGGTCAGGTCGGACAGCAAGGCCATGACCGCTGCGGAAATCGCCCCGGCGCCCTGCAGGATCCGCCCGGCGATCACGCCCCAGATCGAATCGGCATTGGCCGCCAGCAGACTGCCGAGGGCAAAGACGATCAGCCCCAGGTAAATCACCGGGCGTCGACCGATACGGTCGGAAATGAAACCGAACGGAATCTGGAAAATGGCCTGGGTCAGGCCATAAGCGCCAATCGCCAGACCGATCAGGGCCGGCGTGGCCCCGGCCAGATCCATCCCATAGGTCGCCAGTACCGGCAACACCATGAACATGCCAAGCATACGGAAGGCGAACACCAGGGCCAGACCGCTTGCTGCGCGGGTCTCGCCGCCACTCATGCGCTCGCTGTGGGGATCGTGCATGGAAAAACCTCATGTGAACCGGCCGCGATTCTACCAGTCCCATCGATTGGCAGGGTATATCGCGACGCTTTGACGCGCATTGCTGACACAGTCTTCATGTAAGACAGTAACCCTCTCGTTTGATAGTGTGCATCCATCCAGTATTTGGCCGTATACTCCTACGTTTTCGACGCCCGCCGAGCGAGGCCACCTTGGACAAGATCCTGATTCGTGGGGCTCGAACCCACAACCTGAAGAACATCGACCTGACCCTGCCACGGGACAAGCTGATCGTCATCACCGGCCTGTCCGGCTCCGGCAAGTCGTCCCTGGCTTTCGACACCCTGTACGCCGAAGGTCAGCGCCGCTACGTCGAATCGCTGTCGGCCTATGCCCGACAGTTCCTGTCGATGATGGAAAAGCCCGATGTCGACACCATCGAAGGGCTGTCGCCGGCGATTTCCATCGAGCAGAAGTCGACCTCGCACAACCCGCGCTCGACGGTCGGCACCATCACCGAAATCTACGATTACCTGCGCCTGCTTTATGCACGCGTGGGCATTCCGCGTTGCCCGGATCACGACATCCCGCTGGAAGCGCAGACCGTCAGCCAGATGGTCGACCTGGTCCTCGCCGAACCGGAGGGCAGCAAGCTGATGCTGTTGGCGCCGGTTATCCGCGAGCGCAAGGGCGAGCACCTGTCGGTTTTCGAAGAACTTCGCGCACAGGGTTTCGTCCGCGCCCGAATCAACGGCAAGCTCTATGAGCTGGACGAAGCGCCCAAGCTCGACAAGCAGAAAAAACACACCATCGATGTCGTGGTCGACCGTTTCAAGGTTCGCGCCGACCTGCAACAACGCCTGGCCGAATCCTTCGAGACCGCGCTGAAACTCGCGGACGGCATCGCCCTGGTGGCACCGATGGATGACGAACCGGGTGAAGAGATGATCTTCTCCGCACGCTTCGCCTGCCCGATCTGCGGCCACGCGATCAGCGAACTGGAACCCAAGCTGTTCTCCTTCAACAACCCGGCCGGCGCTTGCCCGACCTGTGATGGTCTGGGCGTCAAGCAGTTCTTCGACATCAAGCGCCTGGTCAATGGCGAACTGACCCTGGCCGAAGGGGCGATTCGTGGCTGGGATCGGCGTAACGTCTATTACTTCCAGATGCTCGGCTCGTTGGCTTCCCACTACAAATTCAGTCTTGAGGTTCCGTTCAACGAACTCCCTGCCGATCAGCAGAAATTCATCCTGCACGGCAGCGGTTCGCAAAACGTCGATTTCAAATACCTGAACGACCGTGGGGATATCGTCAAACGCTCGCATCCGTTCGAAGGCATCGTGCCGAACCTGGAGCGACGCTACCGCGAGACCGAATCGGCGTCGGTACGTGAAGAGCTGGCCAAGTTCCTCAGCACCCAATCCTGCCCGGACTGCCGCGGCACCCGTCTGCGGCGTGAGGCGCGGCACGTATGGGTCGGCGAGAAAACCCTGCCGGCGGTGACCAACCTGCCGATCGGTGATGCGTCCGATTATTTTGGCGGGCTCAAGCTCACCGGTCGCCGTGGCGAAATTGCCGACAAGATCCTCAAGGAAATCCGCGAGCGCCTGCAGTTCCTGGTCAACGTCGGCCTCGATTATCTGTCGCTGGATCGCAGTGCGGACACCTTGTCCGGTGGCGAGGCCCAGCGTATCCGTCTGGCCAGTCAGATTGGCGCCGGCCTGGTGGGCGTTCTGTACATCCTCGACGAACCCTCCATCGGCCTGCATCAGCGCGATAACGACCGGCTGCTGGGCACCCTCAAGCATCTGCGCGATATCGGTAACACGGTGATCGTGGTCGAGCACGACGAAGACGCGATTCGCCTGGCCGACTACGTGGTGGACATCGGCCCGGGCGCTGGCGTGCACGGCGGGCATATCGTCGCCGAAGGCACACCGGCCGAGGTCATGGCGCATCCGGACTCGCTGACGGGCAAATACCTGTCGGGCCGGGTGAAGATCGAAGTCCCGGCCAAACGCACCCCGCGCAACAAGAAGCTGACGCTGTCGCTCAAGGGGGCGCGCGGCAACAACCTGCGCAATGTCGACCTGGAAATTCCGATTGGCCTGCTGACCTGTGTGACCGGTGTATCCGGCTCAGGCAAGTCGACGCTGATCAACAACACGCTGCTCCCTTTGAGCGCTACAGCGCTGAATGGCGCCACTACCCTTGAAGCGGCCGTCCACGACAGCATCAAGGGCCTTGAACACCTGGACAAGGTCGTCGACATCGACCAGAGCCCGATCGGTCGCACACCGCGCTCCAACCCGGCGACCTACACCGGGCTTTTTACACCGATCCGCGAATTGTTCGCTGGCGTGCCGGAATCCCGCTCCCGTGGCTACGGGCCGGGGCGCTTCTCCTTCAACGTCAAGGGCGGGCGTTGCGAGGCCTGCCAGGGCGACGGCCTGATCAAGGTGGAGATGCACTTCCTGCCGGACATCTACGTGCCGTGCGACGTGTGCAAGAGCAAGCGCTACAACCGCGAAACCCTGGAGATCAAGTACAAGGGCAAGAGCATCCACGAAACCCTCGAGATGACCATCGAGGAAGCGCGGGAGTTCTTCGATGCCGTACCGGCCCTTGCGCGCAAGCTGCAAACCTTGATGGACGTCGGCCTGTCGTACATCAAGCTGGGGCAATCAGCGACCACGCTCTCCGGTGGTGAAGCCCAGCGGGTGAAACTCTCCCGCGAGCTGTCCAAACGCGATACCGGCAAGACCCTGTACATCCTCGATGAACCGACCACCGGGCTGCACTTCGCGGACATCCAGCAACTGCTGGACGTGTTGCATCGCCTGCGCGACCACGGCAACACCGTGGTGGTGATCGAGCACAACCTGGACGTGATCAAGACCGCTGACTGGCTGGTGGACCTGGGACCGGAGGGCGGTTCCAAGGGCGGGCAGATCATTGCCGTGGGTACGCCGGAGGAAGTGTCAGAGATGACGCAATCCCATACCGGTTATTACCTCAAGCCGCTGCTGGAGCGTGACCGGGCTTAACCGGCCGCCATGAAAAAGCCCCTGTCACTTCATCAGTGACAGGGGCTTTTTTGTATCCGCCGAATCAGGCGTGGGACTGCAGGTAGTTCTCAAGCCCAATCAACTTGATCAGACCCAACTGCTTTTCGAGCCAGTAAGTGTGATCTTCTTCGGTGTCATGCAATTGAACCCGCAGCATTTCGCGGCTGACATAGTCCTTGTGCTGCTCGCAGAGCTTGATGCCTTTGCACAGCGCGGCACGGACCTTGTATTCCAGGCGCAAATCGGCTTCGAGCATCGAAGTCACCGTGGTGCCGACATCGAGATCGTCCGGACGCATGCGCGGAGTACCTTCAAGCATCAGAATCCGGCGCATCAGGGCATCGGCGTGCCCTGCCTCTTCTTCCATCTCGTGGTTGATTCGTTCGTAGAGCTTGGTGAAACCCCAGTCCTCATACATCCGCGAGTGGACGAAATAT
Organism: Pseudomonas sp. GM55; assembly: GCF_000282395.1. Classification (NCBI taxonomy): domain Bacteria; kingdom Pseudomonadati; phylum Pseudomonadota; class Gammaproteobacteria; order Pseudomonadales; family Pseudomonadaceae; genus Pseudomonas; species Pseudomonas sp. GM55. The sequence goes on from NZ_AKJJ01000045.1 coordinate 48,071, forward strand.
TGATCACGCGCGGCCAGTTCGCCGGTCAGCAACGTGTTGAGGTAATCGATCACATCTGGGTGGCCTAGCATCGCCCTACATCTCCCTGCTTGAAAGTTTGTAGTTTGAACCAACATGCCCGTATCGTCACTCGCAAGACGCAATAAAAGCGAAGATATTCTGAGAAAACCGGCTGAAATAACGCAAAAACCGCCCAAACAAGGGCGGTTCTGCTTCTCATTTAGACTTCGTTAAGCTGTACGTTGAGCAGCTTTGCGATTGCTTCTCCATACGCCGGGTCAGCCTTGTAGAAATGCTGCAACTGGCGGTCAACCACATCACTCGACACACCCGCCATCGCACCGGCGATATTGCTGACCAGCAGTGATTTCTGCTCTTCAGACATCAAGCGGAACAACGCGCCGGCGTGACTGTAGTAATCAGTATCTTCACGGTGATCGTAACGATCGGCGGCACCACTGAGCGCCAACGCGGGCTCAGCGTAACGAGGCGCCTGCTTTGGCGACTCGACGTAGCTGTTTGGCTCGTAGTTCGGCGCAGCGCCACCGTTGCTTCCAAAGGCCATCGAACCATCGCGCTGGTACGTATTGACCGGGCTGCGAGGCGCGTTCACCGGCAGTTGCTGGTGGTTGGTACCGACGCGGTAGCGGTGAGCATCCGCGTAGGCGAACACCCGACCTTGCAGCATGCGATCCGGCGAGAGACCAACCCCTGGAACCATATTGCTAGGACCGAACGCCGCTTGCTCAACTTCCGCGAAGTAGTTCTGCGGATTGCGATTGAGCTCCAGTTCTCCGACTTCAATCAGTGGAAATTCTTTCTGCGACCAGGTCTTGGTGACATCAAACGGATTCTCGTAGTGCGCCGCCGCCTGAGCCTCGCTCATGACCTGGATGCACACGCGCCATTTCGGGAAATCACCCTGCTCGATGGCATTGAACAGGTCACGCTGGGCGTAATCCGGATCAGTACCCGCCAGGCGCGCAGCCTCGGCCGGAGCCAGGTTCTTGATCCCCTGTTTGGTCTTGTAGTGCCACTTCACCCAGTGACGCTCACCTTGAGCGTTGATAAGGCTGTAAGTGTGGCTGCCAAAGCCGTGCATGTGACGATACCCGTCAGGAATACCCCGGTCGGAGAACAGGATGGTGACCTGGTGCAGCGCCTCGGGCGAATGCGACCAGAAGTCCCACATCGCCTGGGCACTCTTCAGGTTGCTTTGCGGCAAGCGCTTCTGGGTGTGGATAAAGTCTGGAAACTTCAGTGGATCGCGAATGAAGAACACGGGGGTGTTGTTACCGACGATGTCCCAGTTGCCTTCCTCGGTGTAAAACTTCAAGGCAAACCCGCGCGGATCACGTTCGGTATCGGCCGAACCACGTTCACCACCCACGGTGGAAAACCGCAGGAAGGTAGGAGTTTGTTTGCCGACTGCATCAAACAGCCTGGCACTGGTGTATTGAGTGATATCGCGCGTCACGGTGAACGTACCGTAAGCACCCGAGCCTTTGGCATGCACACGGCGCTCAGGGATGTTTTCACGGTTGAAGTGGGCAAGCTTCTCGATCAGGTGAAAGTCGTCGAGCAGCAGCGGGCCACGGGGGCCGGCGGAACGGGAATTCTGATTATCGGCAACAGGAGCGCCGCTGGCGGTAGTAAGCGTTGTGTTCTGGCTCATGCGATCTTCCTTTCTCTGTCGGTCTTGAACTGCCGGCTAATCGGCTGAGAGGGAGTATTGATCATCACTATGACAGCTACAAATTCATTAACTTGCAGACATCGATAGAGAAATACTAATGACCATCCCCGTCACATCATGACGACACAGACGAAGGAGACGCTTGTACAAACGGCGCTTTTCTCACGAGCACAAAAAACCGGGCACTAGGCCCGGTTCCTTGTTTCAGACTGACGTCTTACTCGGCGGATACAGCTTCGCCAGCAGTAGCACGATCAACCAACTCGACGTACGCCATAGGCGCGTTGTCGCCAGCGCGGAAACCGCACTTGAGGATGCGCAGGTAGCCACCCTCACGGGTAGCGTAACGCTTGCCCAGGTCGTTGAAGAGCTTACCAACGATAGCTTTCGAACGAGTACGGTCGAAAGCCAGACGACGGTTAGCAACGCTGTCTGTCTTGGCCAGAGTGATCAGCGGCTCGGCAACGCGGCGCAGTTCTTTGGCTTTTGGCAGAGTAGTTTTGATCAGCTCGTGCTCGAACAGCGACACCGCCATGTTTTGGAACATGGCCTTGCGGTGCGAGCTGGTGCGGCTCAGGTGACGACCACTTTTACGATGACGCATGGTTCATTCCTTACCAAACACTACGTTCGGTGATTACGACGATCAGGCAGTCGCCTTGTCGTCCTTCTTAAGACTTGCAGGCGGCCAGTTGTCGAGGCGCATGCCGAGGGACAGACCGCGGGAGGCCAGAACGTCCTTGATTTCAGTCAAGGATTTCTTGCCCAGGTTCGGAGTCTTCAACAGTTCCACTTCGGTACGCTGAATCAGGTCACCGATGTAGTAAATGTTTTCCGCCTTAAGGCAGTTAGCCGAACGTACAGTCAGTTCCAGATCGTCAACCGGGCGAAGCAGGATCGGATCGATCTCGTCTTCCTGCTCGACAACCACTGGCTCACTGTCACCCTTGAGGTCGACGAACGCAGCCAACTGCTGTTGCAGGATGGTTGCAGCGCGGCGAATTGCCTCTTCAGGATCCAGAGTACCGTTGGTTTCCAGATCAATAACCAGCTTGTCCAGGTTAGTACGCTGCTCGACACGGGCGTTTTCCACCACGTATGCGATACGGCGAACCGGGCTGAACGAAGAGTCAAGCTGCAAGCGACCGATGCTGCGGCTTTCGTCTTCATCGCTCTGACGCGAGTCTGCCGGTTCATAACCACGACCACGAGCTACTACGAGCTTCATGTTCAGGGCGCCGTTAGACGCCAGGTTAGCGATTACGTGATCGGGGTTAACGATCTCGACATCATGATCCAGCTGAATATCGGCAGCGGTAACCACCCCCGAACCCTTCTTCGACAAGGTCAGCGTAACTTCGTCACGGCCGTGCAGCTTGATAGCCAGACCTTTAAGGTTCAACAGGATTTCAATTACGTCTTCCTGTACACCTTCGATGGCGCTGTACTCGTGGAGCACACCGTCAATCTCGGCCTCGACTACTGCACAGCCGGGCATTGAGGACAACAGGATGCGGCGCAGCGCGTTGCCCAGGGTGTGGCCAAAGCCACGCTCGAGAGGCTCGAGAGTGATCTTGGCGCGGGTTGGACTGACAACCTGCACATCAATGTGGCGGGGTGTCAGGAACTCATTTACCGAAATCTGCATGGATGCACCTATTTTCTAGCCCTTACTTGGAGTAGAGCTCGACAATCAGGCTTTCGTTGATGTCGGCGGACAGATCACTGCGAGCTGGAACGTTCTTGAAAACGCCCGACTTCTTCTCAGTGTCTACTTCTACCCATTCTACGCGGCCACGTTGGGCACACAGATCGAGAGCTTGGACAATGCGAAGTTGGTTTTTTGCTTTCTCGCGAACTGCAACCACGTCACCAGCACGAACCTGGTAGGACGGAACGTTAACGGTCTGACCGTTTACGCTGATCGACTTGTGCGATACCAGCTGACGGGATTCGGCACGAGTCGAACCAAAGCCCATACGGTATACAACGTTGTCCAGACGGCATTCGAGCAGTTGCAGCAGGTTCTCACCGGTTGCACCTTTCTTGCCAGCAGCTTCTTTGTAGTAGCCGCTGAATTGACGCTCGAGAACGCCGTAGATACGACGGACCTTCTGCTTTTCACGCAGTTGGGTGCCGTAGTCGGACTGGCGACCGCGGCGTTGGCCGTGGATACCAGGTGCTGCTTCAATGTTGCACTTCGATTCGATCGCGCGCACGCCGCTCTTCAGGAAGAGATCGGTGCCTTCGCGACGAGCGAGTTTGCATTTTGGACCAATGTAACGAGCCATTCTTTACAATCTCCTGGATTACACGCGGCGCTTCTTCGGCGGACGGCACCCGTTGTGCGGGATTGGCGTCACGTCGGTGATGCTGGCGATCTTGTAGCCACAGCCGTTCAAAGCGCGGACTGCGGATTCACGACCTGGACCTGGACCTTTGACGTTGACGTCGAGGTTTTTCAGGCCGTATTCCAGCGCAGCTTGACCAGCACGTTCAGCAGCTACCTGAGCAGCGAACGGGGTGGACTTGCGGGAACCGCGGAAACCCGAACCACCGGAGGTAGCCCAGGAAAGAGCGTTACCTTGACGGTCGGTAATGGTCACGATGGTGTTGTTAAAAGATGCATGGATGTGGGCGATGCCATCAACCACTGTCTTTTTAACTTTTTTACGAGGACGAGCAGCAGGTTTTGCCATGATTAAATTCCTGTCGATTCGCTGGGGCGATTACTTGCGGATCGGCTTACGCGGACCTTTACGGGTACGCGCGTTGGTCTTGGTACGCTGACCGCGTACTGGCAGACCACGACGATGACGCAGACCGCGATAGCAACCGAGGTCCATCAAGCGCTTGATTTTCATGTTGATTTCGCGACGCAGGTCACCTTCAGTGGTGAACTTCGCCACTTCGCCACGCAGCTGTTCAATTTGCTCGTCGCTCAGATCCTTGATCTTTGCCGCTGGGTTTACCCCAGTCTCTGCACAAATTTTCTGTGCAGTAGTGCGACCAACACCATAGATGTAGGTCAGCGAGATAACAGTATGCTTGTTATCTGGAATGTTAACGCCTGCAATACGGGCCATTCAGTGGGACTCCAATTGACAGCTACCTACGCCCCGGAAGCCAAGAAATAGGGCGCGAGATAATATCGCTGTAATAACAAATAATCAACCCGGCAGCGCACTAGCTGCCGGGCTTGAAGCACAATCACACTCAGCCTTGGCGCTGTTTGTGACGCGGTTCCGCGCTGCAAATTACTCGAACAACACCTTCGCGGCGAATAATCTTGCAGTTACGGCACAGCTTTTTCACCGATGCACGAACTTTCATCACCAACTCCTCGAACCTTATGGGTCAGCGCAGCATGCCGCTGCCGTAACCCTTCAGGTTGGCTTTCTTCATCAGGGATTCGTACTGGTGCGAAACGAGGTGCGATTGTACTTGGGACATGAAGTCCATCACAACCACGACCACGATCAGCAACGAGGTCCCGCCAAGGTAGAACGGTACGTTGGCTGCAACCACCAGGAACTGGGGCAACAAGCACACGGCCGTCATGTAAAGAGCACCGAACATGGTCAAGCGAGTCAGTACGCCATCAATGTAGCGCGCAGACTGCTCACCTGGACGGATGCCCGGAATAAAGGCACCGGACTTCTTCAGGTTTTCCGCTACGTCTTTCGGATTGAACATCAACGCCGTATAGAAGAAGCAGAAGAAAATAATCCCTGCACTAAACAGCAGAATATTCAACGGCTGACCAGGAGCGATCGACTGCGAGATGTCCTGCAACCAGCCCATACCTTCAGACTGACCGAACCAGGCACCCAACGAAGCCGGGAACAGCAAAATGCTGCTCGCGAAAATAGCCGGAATAACACCGGCCATGTTCACCTTCAGCGGCAAGTGGCTAGTCTGCGCGGCAAAGACCTTGCGGCCCTGCTGACGCTTGGCGTAGTGAACAGCGATACGACGCTGACCACGCTCAATGAACACCACGAAACCGATAATCGCTACTGCCAGCAAACCGATGGCAACCAGGGCAAAGATGTTGATATCACCCTGACGCGCAGACTCGAAAGACTGCCCGATCGCTCTCGGAAGACCGGCGACGATACCCGAAAAAATCAACATCGAGATACCGTTGCCAACACCACGCTCAGTAATCTGCTCACCCAGCCACATCATGAACATCGCACCAGCCACAAACGTGGATACCGCGACGAAATGGAAGCCAAAGTCACCAGTGAACGCAACGCCCTGCCCTGCCAGACCAATGGACATGCCAATGGCCTGGACGAGAGCGAGGACGACAGTGCCGTAGCGGGTGTACTGGCTGATCTTGCGACGGCCAGCTTCACCTTCCTTCTTCAACTGCTCCAGCTGCGGGCTCACGGCGGTCATCAGTTGCATGATGATCGATGCCGAGATGTACGGCATGATCCCCAGTGCAAAGATGCTCATCCGTTCCAGCGCGCCGCCGGAAAACATGTTGAACAAGCTAAGAATGGTCCCCTCATTCTGTCGAAACAGGTCCGCGAGTCGGTCCGGGTTGATACCTGGAACCGGGATGTGTGCGCCTATTCGGTAGACGATAATCGCCAGGAACAGAAAACGCAGACGAGCCCAGAGTTCAGACATACCGCCTTTGCCGAGCGCAGAGAGAGCACCTTGCTTAGCCATTTATTCCTCGAACTTGCCGCCAGCTGCTTCGATAGCCGCACGCGCACCTTTGGTGGCGCCGATTCCCTTGCCGATAGTGACAGCGCGAGTCACTTCACCGGACAGCATGATTTTCACACGCTGTACGTTGACGTTGATCACGTTGGCATCTTTCAGGGACTGCACGGTGACGATGTCGCCTTCCACTTTAGCCAGCTCGGACAGACGCACTTCTGCGCGGTCCATGGCTTTCAGGGAAACGAAACCGAACTTCGGCAGGCGACGATGCAGCGGCTGTTGACCGCCTTCAAAGCCTGGAGCAATGGTGCCACCGGAGCGAGAGGTCTGACCTTTGTGACCACGGCCACCAGTCTTACCCAAACCGCTACCGATACCACGGCCCGGACGATGCTTTTCGCGACGGGAACCCGGCGCTGGACTCAGATCATTGAGTTTCATCGATTAACCCTCGACACGCAGCATGTAGTAAGCCTTGTTGATCATCCCGCGATTCTCGGGAGTATCCTGGACTTCTACAGTGTGACCGATGCGACGCAGACCCAGACCCTTAACGCACAGTTTGTGGTTAGGGATGCGGCCGGTCATGCTTTTGATCAGCGTAACTTTTACGGTAGCCATGATCAGAAGATCTCCTTGACGCTTTTGCCACGCTTGGCGGCAATGGATTCAGGAGACTGCATTGCTTTCAAACCCTTGAAAGTGGCGTGAACCACGTTTACCGGGTTAGTCGAGCCGTAGCACTTGGCCAGAACGTTCTGAACGCCAGCAACTTCGAGGACAGCACGCATAGCGCCGCCAGCGATGATACCGGTACCTTCAGAAGCAGGCTGCATGTACACCTTCGAAGCGCCGTGAGCGGACTTCATTGCGTACTGCAGAGTGGTGCCGTTCAGATCAACCTGGATCATGTTGCGGCGAGCAGCTTCCATTGCCTTCTGGATCGCAGCAGGCACTTCACGCGACTTGCCACGGCCGAAGCCAACACGCCCTTTACCATCACCAACCACGGTCAACGCGGTGAAAGTGAAGATACGGCCGCCTTTAACGGTTTTGGCTACGCGGTTAACTTGAACCAGCTTCTCGATGTAGCCTTCGTCGCGCTTTTGGTCGTTATTTGACATAACTTAGAACTCCAGCCCAGCTTCACGAGCAGCATCAGCCAGCGCCTTGACGCGGCCGTGGTACTTGAAGCCAGAGCGGTCGAAAGCCACCTGCGAGACGCCAGCGGCTTTAGCACGCGTAGCGACCAGCTGGCCAACCTTAGTGGCCGCGTCGATGTTGCCGGTGGCACCATCACGCAGTTCTTTATCCAAAGTCGAGGCGCTTGCCAGGACTTTGTTGCCGTCGGCCGAAATGACCTGGGCGTAGATGTGCTGCGAAGAGCGGAACACGCAGAGACGCACGACTTCGAGTTCGTGCATTTTCAGGCGTGCTTTGCGAGCGCGACGCAGTCGAGTAACTTTTTTGTCGGTCATTTGCTATGCCCTACTTCTTCTTGGCTTCTTTACGACGGACGACTTCGTCCGCGTAGCGCACACCTTTGCCTTTGTACGGCTCTGGTGGACGGAAGTCGCGGATCTCGGCGGCCACTTGACCTACCAGCTGCTTGTCGATGCCCTTGATCAGGATATCGGTCTGGCTAGGAGTCTCAGCGGTGATGCCTTCCGGCAGTTCGTAATCCACTGGGTGCGAGAAGCCAAGAGCCAGGTTCAGCACTGTGCCTTTTGCTTGCGCTTTGTAACCAACACCGACCAGCTGGAGCTTGCGCTCGAAGCCTTGGCTTACGCCCTGGACCATGTTGTTTACCAACGCACGAGTGGTACCAGCCATCGCGCGAGTCTGTTGATCGCCATTGCGAGCAGCGAAACGCAGCTCACCGGCTTCTTCAACGATCTCAACGGACGAGTGGATGTTCAGTTCGAGAGTGCCCTTGGCACCCTTCACCGAAAGCTGTTGGCCTGCGAATTTTACTTCGACACCGGCTGGCAGCTTAACGGGGTTCTTAGCGACGCGAGACATGCTTATCCCCCCTTAGAACACAGTGCAAAGAACTTCGCCGCCGACACCGGCAGCGCGCGCAGCACGATCAGTCATCACACCCTTGTTGGTGGAGACGATAGACACACCGAGACCGCCACGAACTTTTGGCAGATCATCGACGGACTTGTACTGACGCAGGCCTGGACGGCTAACGCGCTTCACTTCTTCGATAACCGGACGGCCTTCGAAGTACTTCAGCTCGATGGACAGCAGAGGTTTGATTTCGCTGCTGATCTGATAACCCGCAATGTAACCTTCGTCCTTCAGGACTTTGGCAACAGCTACCTTCAACGTGGAAGATGGCATGCTTACGACGGACTTTTCAGCCATCTGGGCATTACGGATACGAGTTAGCATGTCCGCTAACGGGTCCTGCATACTCATGGGCTAGACGCTCCTAATACAAAAAAATTAGCCTTGCGGCTATTACGTGTCGCCGAGAATCTCCGGGCATGAAAAACACGGGCTCAGGCGAGCCGGGTATTCTAGACACACCCCAGAAATGAATCAAGCCCCAAAAGGGGCTTGATCCAGATTCAAGGCCACCGGCGGTCAGGATCTTGCGAACCTGGACGCCGAGACTTTGACAGTACTTACCAGCTGGCTTTAACCAGACCTGGTACGTCACCACGCATTGCCGCTTCACGCAGTTTGTTACGGCCGAGGCCGAACTTGCGGTAAACGCCGTGTGGACGACCGGTCAGGCGGCAGCGGTTACGCATGCGCGAAGCGCTTGCGTCACGTGGCTGCTTCTGCAGAGCAACTGTAGCTTCCCAACGCGCTTCTGGACTTGCGTTCAGATCAACGATGATAGCTTTCAGTGCTGCACGCTTCTTGGCGTACTTGGCAACCGTGAGCTGACGCTTCAGCTCGCGGTTTTTCATGCTCATCTTGGCCATGGTCCTACTCCAATCAGTTGCGGAACGGGAATTTGAATGCACGCAGCAGAGCGCGGCCTTCATCATCGTTCTTGGCAGTGGTGGTCAGGGTGATGTCCAGACCGCGGAGAGCATCGATCTTGTCGTAGTCAATTTCCGGGAAGATGATCTGCTCTTTCACGCCCATGCTGTAGTTGCCACGACCATCGAAGGACTTGGCATTCAGGCCGCGGAAGTCGCGAACCCGAGGCAGGGAGATCGACAGCAGACGATCCAGGAACTCGTACATACGCTCACGGCGCAGGGTCACTTTGACGCCGATCGGCCAACCTTCACGGACTTTAAAGCCAGCGATGGATTTGCGAGCGTAGGTCACAACGACTTTCTGGCCGGTGATCTTTTCCAGGTCGGCAACAGCGTGCTCGATGACTTTTTTGTCGCCGATCGCTTCGCCAAGACCCATGTTCAGGGTGATTTTGGTAACGCGCGGAACTTCCATCACGTTCGAAAGCTTAAGTTCTTCCTTAAGTTTCGGAGCAATTTCCTTCCGGTAAATCTCTTTTAGTCGTGCCATGGTCTCATCTACCTAGCAGTGTTCAAGCATCAACCGCTTTTTGGGTCGACTTGAAGACACGAATTTTCTTGCCGTCTTCTACTTTGAAACCAACGCGGTCAGCCTTGTTGGTTTCGCCGTTGAAAATGGCGACGTTAGAAGCATCCAGTGGAGCTTCTTTTTCGACGATACCGCCCTGCACGCCCGACATCGGGTTAGGCTTGGTATGACGCTTGACCAGGTTCAGACCACCAATAACCAAACGGTTGTTAGCGAGAACCTTAAGCACCTTACCGCGCTTACCTTTGTCTTTGCCGGCGATCACGATGATCTCGTCGTCACGACGAATCTTTTGCATGTCGGATCTCCTTACAGCACTTCTGGGGCGAGCGAGACGATCTTCATGAACTTCTCAGTACGAAGTTCACGGGTCACTGGCCCAAAGATACGGGTGCCGATCGGCTCTTGCTTGTTGTTCAACAGAACAGCAGCGTTGCCATCAAAGCGGATAATGGAGCCATCAGCACGACGTACGCCGTGACGAGTGCGGACTACAACAGCAGTCATCACTTGGCCTTTTTTCACTTTACCGCGAGGAATTGCTTCCTTGACGGTAACTTTGATGATGTCACCGATACCAGCGTAACGACGATGGGAGCCACCCAGCACCTTGATGCACATAACGCGGCGAGCGCCGCTGTTATCGGCCACATCGAGCATGGATTGAGTCTGAATCATATAATTTCTCCGACCCCTAGTCCTTAGACTTCCACAGCGCGTTCGAGAACATCAACCAGCGCCCAAGACTTGGTCTTGGCCAAAGGACGAGTTTCACGAATAGTGACTTTGTCGCCGATGTGGCACTGATTGGTTTCGTCGTGCGCGTGCAGCTTAGTCGAACGCTTAACGTATTTACCGTAGATCGGGTGCTTAACGCGACGCTCGATCAGAACGGTGATGGTTTTGTCCATCTTGTCGCTGACAACACGGCCAGTCAGCGTACGGACAGTCTTTTCGGCTTCAGCCATGATCACTTACCTGCCTGCTGGTTGAGCACAGTCTTCACGCGAGCGATGTCACGCTTAACTTGCGAGAGCAGATGAGACTGCCCCAACTGGCCAGTTGCTTTCTGCATACGCAGATTGAACTGGTCGCGCAGCAGGCCGAGCAGTTGCTCGTTCAGCTGCTGTGCGGATTTTTCACGAAGTTCATTCGCTTTCATCACATCACCGTCCGTTTAACAAAGGAGGTGGCGAGCGGCAGCTTTGCAGCAGCCAGGGCGAAAGCCTCACGCGCCAGCTCTTCAGAAACACCCTCGATTTCATACAGGACTTTGCCTGGCTGAATCTGGGCTACCCAGTATTCCACGTTACCCTTACCTTTACCCATCCGAACCTCGAGAGGTTTTTTGGAGATCGGCTTGTCCGGGAATACACGGATCCAGATCTTGCCGCCACGTTTTACGTGACGGGTCAGAGCACGACGCGCTGACTCGATCTGACGAGCGGTGAGACGACCACGAGCAACAGACTTCAGCGCGAACTCGCCGAAGCTGACTTTGCTACCGCGCAATGCCAGGCCACGGTTGTGACCAGTCATTTGCTTGCGGAACTTCGTACGCTTTGGTTGCAACATTTGGCGTACCCCTTACTTAGCAGCTTTTTTACGAGGCGCTGGTGCTTGTGGTTTCAGTTCTTCTTGGCGACCACCAATTACTTCGCCTTTGAAGATCCAAACCTTTACACCGATCACACCGTAAGTGGTGTGAGCTTCGTAGTTGGCATAGTCGATGTCGGCACGCAGGGTGTGCAATGGCACACGACCTTCGCGATACCATTCAGTACGTGCGATTTCAGCACCGCCGAGACGACCGCTCACTTGGATTTTGATGCCTTTGGCACCAATGCGCATGGCGTTCTGTACGGCGCGCTTCATGGCACGACGGAACATTACGCGACGCTCCAGCTGCTGAGCTACGCTCTGCGCAACCAGCATACCGTCGAGCTCCGGCTTGCGGATCTCTTCGATATTGATGTGCACAGGCACACCCATTTGCTTGGTCAGGTCCTGACGCAGTTTCTCAACATCTTCACCTTTCTTCCCGATAACGATACCTGGACGAGCGGTGTGGATGGTGATGCGTGCAGTTTGGGCCGGACGATGGATATCGATACGGCTTACGGACGCGCTTTTTAGTTTGTCTTGGAGGTACTCACGCACATTCAGATCTGCGAGCAAATAGTCCGCATAAGTCCGACCGTCTGCGTACCAGACGGAGGTGTGCTCCTTGACGATTCCCAGGCGAATGCCAATGGGATGTACTTTCTGACCCATCTCTTCGACTCCGTTACTTGTCAGCAACCTTGACAGTGATATGGCAAGACCGCTTGACGATGCGATCAGCACGGCCTTTGGCACGTGGCATGATGCGCTTCAGCGAACGCCCTTCGTTGACGAAAACAGTGCTGACCTTCAGGTCATCAACGTCTGCGCCTTCGTTATGCTCGGCGTTGGCTACGGCCGACTCCAGCACTTTCTTCATGATCTCGGCGGCTTTCTTACTGCTGAAAGCCAACAGGTTGAGCGCTTCGCCCACCTTCTTCCCGCGGATCTGGTCGGCGACCAAGCGGGCTTTCTGGGCGGAGATTCGAGCGCCCGACAACTTAGCGGCTACTTCCATTTCCTAACCCCTTAACGCTTGGCTTTCTTGTCTGCCACGTGCCCGCGATAAGTGCGGGTACCGGCGAACTCGCCCAGTTTGTGGCCGACCATGTCTTCGTTCACGAGAACTGGGACGTGCTGACGACCGTTGTGTACTGCGATGGTCAGACCGACCATTTGTGGCAGGATCATCGAACGACGCGACCAGGTTTTCACTGGTTTGCGATCGTTCTTTTCCGCCGCCACTTCGATCTTCTTCAGTAGGTGAAGATCGATAAAAGGACCTTTTTTCAGAGAACGTGGCACTGTCGTATCCCTCTATTTACTTGCGACGACGGACGATCATTTTGTCGGTACGCTTATTACCACGAGTCTTCGCGCCCTTAGTCGGGAAGCCCCATGGCGATACCGGATGACGACCACCAGAGGTACGACCTTCACCACCACCATGTGGGTGGTCAACCGGGTTCATGGCAACACCACGAACGGTTGGGCGAACGCCACGCCAGCGCTTGGCACCAGCTTTACCCAGCGAACGCAGGCTGTGCTCGGAGTTCGAGACTTCGCCCAGGGTCGCACGGCATTCAGCCAGGACTTTACGCATTTCACCGGAACGCAGACGCAGGGTAACGTACACGCCTTCACGAGCGATCAGCTGAGCCGAAGCACCAGCGGAACGAGCGATCTGTGCGCCTTTACCTGGCTTCAGTTCGATGCCGTGTACGGTAGAACCGACTGGAATGTTGCGCAGTTGCAGAGCGTTGCCTGGCTTGATTGGAGCCAGGGCACCTGCGATCAGCGTGTCGCCAGCACTCACGCCTTTAGGGGCGATGATGTAGCGGCGCTCGCCGTCTGCGTAGCAGAGCAGTGCGATGTGAGCAGTACGGTTTGGATCGTATTCGATACGCTCGACAGTGGCGACGATGCCATCTTTGTCGTTGCGACGGAAATCGACCATACGGTAATGCTGCTTATGACCACCACCGATGTGACGAGTGGTAATACGGCCATTGTTGTTACGACCACCAGTCTTCGATTTCTTCTCGAGCAGCGGTGCGTGAGGAGCGCCTTTATGCAGCTCCTGGTTGACCACCTTGACCACAAAACGGCGGCCAGGGGAAGTCGGTTTGCATTTAACGATTGCCATGATGCACCCCTTCCTTACTCAGCACTGCTGCTGAAATCGAGATCTTGGCCTGGCTGAAGGGAGATAACTGCCTTCTTCCAGTCATTACGCTTGCCCAGACCGCGAGCAGTGCGCTTGCTCTTACCCAGAACGTTCAGGGTAGTAACACGCTCTACTTTCACGCTGAACAGGCTTTCGACGGCCTTCTTGATTTCCAGCTTGGTTGCGTCAGTAGCAACCTTGAAAACGAACTGGCCTTTCTTGTCTGCCAGAACCGTAGCCTTCTCGGAAACGTGCGGGCCAAGCAGAACTTTAAATACGCGTTCCTGGTTCATCCCAGCAGCTCCTCGAATTTCTTCACGGCCGACACGGTGATCAACACCTTGTCGTATGCGATCAGACTAACTGGATCGGAACCTTGCACGTCACGTACATCTACGTGTGGCAGGTTACGAGCAGCCAGGTACAGGTTCTGATCAACAGCGTCCGACACGATCAGAACGTCGGTCAGGCTCATGTTGTTCAGTTTGCCCAGCAGGTCTTTGGTTTTCGGCGTTTCAACGGCGAAATCCTGAACCACGACCAGACGATCAGTACGCACCAGCTCAGCAAGGATGGAACGCATTGCTGCGCGATACATCTTCTTGTTCAGCTTCTGGGAGTGATCCTGTGGACGAGCTGCGAAAGTGGTACCACCGCCACGCCAGATTGGGCTACGGATAGTACCGGCACGAGCACGGCCAGTACCTTTCTGACGCCATGGGCGCTTACCGCCACCACGAACGTCGGAACGGGTCTTTTGCTGCTTGCTACCTTGACGGCCGCCAGCCATGTAGGCCACGACTGCTTGGTGAACCAGCGTCTCGTTGAACTCGCCGCCAAATGTCAGTTCGGAAACTTCGATCGCTTGAGCGTCATTTACATTTAATTGCATGTCAGCTTCCCCTTAACCGCGAGCCTTGGCTGCTGGACGTACAACCAAGTTGCCGCCAGTAGCGCCAGGAACAGCGCCCTTGACCAACAACAGATTGCGTTCAGCGTCCACGCGCACTACTTCGAGGGACTGCACGGTCACGCGCTCAGCGCCCATATGACCGGACATTTTTTTGCCCTTGAATACACGACCAGGAGTCTGGCACTGGCCGATAGAGCCTGGAACGCGGTGGGATACGGAGTTACCGTGGGTGTTATCTTGCCCGCGGAAATTCCAACGCTTGATCGTACCCTGGAAGCCTTTACCCTTGGACTGACCGGTTACATCAACCAGTTGACCAGCGGCGAAGATTTCAGCGTTGATCAGATCGCCGGCCTGGTACTCGCCTTCTTCAAGGCGGAATTCCATTACGGTACGACCAGCGGCAACGTTCGCTTTAGCGAAGTGGCCAGCCTGAGCTGCTGTTACACGCGAAGCGCGACGCTCGCCGACAGTGACTTGCACTGCACGATAGCCATCGGTTTCTTCAGTTTTGAACTGGGTGACGCGATTCGGCTCGATCTCAATGACCGTGACCGGAATGGAGACACCTTCTTCGGTGAAAATACGGGTCATACCCGCTTTACGACCGACTACACCAATAGTCATGTTGTAAACCTCATGAGTGTACGGGGCTTTCACCCGCTATGGCCGCCCATTTCAGAGCGTTACACGACTAAGACCGAGTCTTAGCCGAGGCTGATCTGCACTTCCACACCGGCCGCAAGATCAAGCTTCATAAGAGCATCAACGGTTTTATCCGTTGGCTGGACGATGTCCAGAACGCGCTTATGAGTACGGATCTCGTACTGGTCACGCGCGTCTTTGTTGACGTGCGGGGAGACCAGAACGGTGAACCGCTCTTTACGGGTAGGCAGTGGAATTGGACCACGCACTTGAGCACCAGTACGTTTCGCGGTTTCCACGATTTCCTGGGTGGATTGGTCGATCAGGCGATGGTCGAAAGCCTTCAACCTGATACGGATTTGCTGATTTTGCATTGGATTTCAGACTCCGGCTGCTATTCCCACCGGGCGCAATACGCCCGTTAAAAGGAGGCGCAATTCTATAGACGCCCCAGATAGGTGTCAACCCAATAAAAAAGCCCCCGCTGAGCGGGGGCTTTTTCAAAGCATCGAAGCTATCTCAAAAGAGATGCTTACTCGATGATTTTGGCTACGACGCCAGCGCCGACGGTACGACCGCCTTCACGGATAGCGAAACGCAGACCGTCTTCCATCGCGATGGTTTTGATCAGGGTAACAGTCATCTGAATGTTGTCACCTGGCATTACCATTTCAACGCCTTCTGGCAGCTCGCAGTTACCAGTCACGTCAGTAGTACGGAAGTAGAACTGTGGACGGTAGCCTTTGAAGAACGGAGTGTGACGGCCGCCTTCTTCCTTGCTCAGAACGTAAACTTCTGCGGTGAACTTGGTGTGCGGCTTAACCGAACCTGGCTTAACCAGAACCTGGCCACGCTCAACGTCGTCACGCTTGGTACCACGCAGCAGAACGCCGCAGTTCTCGCCAGCACGACCTTCGTCGAGCAGTTTGCGGAACATTTCAACACCGGTGCAGGTGGTGGTGGTGGTGTCACGCAGACCAACGATTTCCAGTGCATCTTGAACGCGAACGATACCGCGCTCGATACGACCAGTCACAACAGTACCGCGACCGGAGATCGAGAATACGTCTTCGATTGGCATCAGGAATGGCTTGTCGATAGCACGCTCTGGCTCTGGGATGTAGGTATCCAGAGTTTCAACCAGCTTGCGAACAGCGCTGGTGCCCATTTCGTTATCGTCTTTGCCTTCCAGCGCCATACGAGCCGAACCGATGATGATCGGAGTGTCGTCGCCTGGGAAGTCGTAGGTGGACAGCAGGTCGCGAACTTCCATCTCAACCAGTTCCAGCAGCTCAGCGTCGTCTACCAGGTCAGCCTTGTTCAGGAAGACCACGATGTACGGAACGCCTACCTGACGGGACAGCAGGATGTGCTCACGGGTTTGTGGCATCGGACCATCAGCGGCCGAGCAAACCAGGATCGCGCCGTCCATCTGGGCAGCACCAGTGATCATGTTCTTCACGTAGTCAGCGTGACCTGGGCAGTCAACGTGAGCGTAGTGACGAATGTTCGAGTTGTACTCGACGTGCGCGGTGTTGATGGTGATACCGCGAGCTTTTTCTTCTGGCGCGCTATCGATCTTATCGAATTCAACTACGGCCGAACCGAAAACTTCGGAGCAGACGCGAGTCAGAGCTGCGGTCAGAGTGGTTTTACCGTGGTCAACGTGACCGATGGTGCCAACGTTGACGTGCGGTAGGGAACGATCAAATTTTTCTTTAGCCACGACAATTAACTCCTTGCCTAAAGGACTGAATCAGCCTTGTTTTTTGGTAACGGTTTCGACGATGTGCGACGGAGCCGTATTGTATTTTTTGAATTCCATAGAGTAGCTTGCGCGACCCTGGGACATGGAACGAACGTCGGTCGCATAACCGAACATCTCGCCCAGCGGAACTTCGGCACGAATTACTTTGCCGGAGACCGTGTCTTCCATACCCAAGATCATGCCGCGACGACGGTTAAGATCGCCCATCACGTCACCCATATAGTCTTCAGGCGTAACAACCTCTACCGCCATGATCGGTTCAAGCAACTCACCGCCGCCCTTCTGGGCCAGTTGCTTGGTCGCCATGGAAGCAGCCACCTTAAACGCCATCTCGTTCGAGTCGACGTCGTGGTAAGAACCATCAAACACGGTAGCCTTCAGGCCGATCAGCGGATAGCCGGCAACAACGCCGTTCTTCATCTGCTCTTCGATACCCTTCTGGATAGCCGGGATGTATTCCTTAGGAACCACACCACCCACTACTTCGTTCAGGAATTGCAGACCTTCCTGACCTTCGTCAGCAGGAGCAAAGCGAATCCAGCAATGACCGAACTGGCCACGACCGCCGGACTGACGAACGAACTTGCCTTCGATTTCGCAGTTCTTCGTGATGCGCTCACGATACGAAACCTGAGGCTTACCGATGTTGGCTTCGACGTTGAACTCACGGCGCATCCGGTCAACCAGGATGTCCAGGTGCAGCTCGCCCATGCCGGAGATGATCGTTTGACCAGTCTCTTCATCAGTCTTGACGCGGAAAGACGGGTCTTCCTGAGCAAGTTTGCCCAGAGCGATACCCATTTTTTCCTGGTCATCCTTGGTCTTAGGCTCTACGGCAACCGAAATAACCGGCTCCGGGAAGTCCATGCGAACCAGGATGATTGGCTTGTCAGCGTTGCACAAGGTTTCACCAGTGGTGACGTCCTTCATGCCGATCAGGGCCGCGATGTCACCAGCGCGTACTTCCTTGATCTCTTCACGGGCGTTTGCGTGCATTTGCACCATACGACCCACGCGCTCTTTCTTGCCTTTGACCGAGTTGATCACGCCGTCGCCGGAGGCCAACACGCCCGAGTAAACGCGAACGAAGGTCAAGGTACCCACGAATGGGTCGGTAGCGATCTTGAACGCCAGAGCCGAGAACGGCTCGTTGTCGTCTGCATGACGCTCCATTTGCTTTTCCTCGTCATCCGGGTCGGTACCCTTGATGGCAGGAATGTCGGTCGGAGCCGGCAGGTAGTCGATAACGGCGTCGAGAACCAGGGGAACACCCTTGTTCTTGAAGGAAGAACCGCAAACAGCCAGAACGATCTCACCAGCGATAGTACGCTGACGCAGAGCGGCCTTGATTTCCTCGATGGAGAGTTCTTCACCCTCGAGGTACTTGTTCATCAGCTCTTCGCTGGCTTCGGCCGCAGCCTCTACCATGTTGTTGCGCCACTCTTCAGCCAGTTCCTGCAGCTCAGCAGGGATGGCTTCGCGACGTGGAGTCATGCCCTTGTCAGCGTCGTTCCAGTAAACCGCTTCCATGGTCATCAGATCGATCTGACCCTGGAAGTTGTCTTCGGAACCGATAGCCAACTGGATCGGCACCGGAGTGTGACCCAGACGCTGCTTGATCTGAGCGATCACACGCAGGAAGTTCGCACCGGCACGGTCCATCTTGTTCACGTAAACGATACGTGGAACGCCGTACTTGTTGGCTTGACGCCATACGGTTTCGGACTGAGGCTCAACGCCGGAAGTGCCGCAGAACACAACGACCGCGCCGTCGAGTACACGCAGGGAACGCTCAACCTCAATAGTGAAGTCTACGTGACCCGGGGTATCGATGACGTTGAAGCGGTACTGGTCCTTGTGCTGCTTGGCGGAACCCTGCCAGAAGGCGGTAATGGCAGCAGAAGTAATGGTAATACCACGCTCCTGCTCCTGAACCATCCAGTCAGTGGTCGCAGCGCCGTCATGCACTTCGCCCATCTTGTGGCTTTTGCCAGTGTAAAAAAGGACGCGCTCGGTGGTGGTGGTTTTACCAGCATCCACGTGAGCAACGATACCGATGTTACGGTAGCGATTAATCGGTGTAGTACGAGCCATAAAGCCCTCGCAAAATGAGTGACGCTAGAATTAGAAGCGGTAGTGCGAGAAAGCCTTGTTGGCTTCAGCCATACGGTGCACGTCTTCACGCTTCTTAACTGCAGCACCTTTACCTTCGGCGGCGTCCAACAGTTCGCCAGCCAAACGCAGAGCCATGGACTTCTCGCCACGCTTACGGGCGAAGTCTACCAGCCAGCGCATTGCCAGAGCGTTACGACGGGAAGGACGAACCTCGACCGGAACCTGGTAAGTAGCACCACCAACGCGGCGCGACTTCACTTCGACCAGCGGAGCGATGGCGTCGAGTGCTTTTTCGAAGAGTTCCAGGGGATCGGTGCCGGCCTTACGAGCCTTCACGGTATCCAGGGCACCATAAACGATACGCTCGGCAACGGCTTTCTTGCCGCTTTCCATTACGTGGTTCATGAATTTGGCGAGGATTTGGCTTCCGTATTTCGGATCGTCCAGAATCTCACGCTTGGCTGCTACGCGACGTCTTGGCATTGATAAGCCCTCAAACGGTCTTCAGGTTAGCCCGGGACAGATCCTGTGGATACGTGCCCGACCTTACTCTTATCGACTCAATAAAATTAAAAACTGCAAAACGGCCGATTACTTCGGACGCTTGGTACCGTACTTCGAACGACCCTGGTTACGACCTTTAACACCGGAAGTATCCAACGAACCGCGAACGGTGTGATAACGAACACCTGGCAAGTCTTTTACACGACCGCCGCGGATCAGTACCACGCTGTGCTCTTGCAGGTTGTGGCCTTCACCACCGATGTACGAGGAAACCTCGAAACCGTTGGTCAGACGCACACGGCATACTTTACGCAGTGCCGAGTTAGGTTTTTTCGGCGTGGTGGTGTACACACGGGTGCACACGCCACGGCGTTGCGGGCAGTTCTGCAGCGCAGGCACGTCGGATTTCTCGACGATACGCTTACGCGGCTGACGTACCAGCTGGTTGATAGTTGCCATCTACTAGCTCCACTGTTGTCTTGCGACGCTATTGTCTTGCAAGAAAAGCAAAATGGCAGGAACGAATTCCCGCCAAATTTAGGGGTACAAGAGTCTAAAGAGGATCTTGCCCCCAGTCAAGGCAAGGCCCCGCCCTCCCCGCTCATCCAATCTCGACAATTTGTCTCGATTCGATGAACGGAGCGACCAGGGCCTCACATTCATTTACCGCAGAACTCAGTTACCGCTCAAGTTCAGCGCTTCGGTCAGTGCAGCTTCCACTTCACTGGCGCTTACGCGCAACGGTTTGTCTGCATCACGGCGACGCTTACGCTCGCTGTGATAAGCCAGACCGGTACCCGCCGGGATCAGACGACCCACGACAACGTTTTCTTTCAGGCCGCGCAGGTAATCGCGCTTGCCGGTTACCGCCGCTTCGGTCAGTACGCGAGTGGTTTCCTGGAAGGAAGCCGCCGAGATGAACGATTCGGTGGACAACGACGCCTTGGTGATACCCAGCAGAACGCGAGTGAACTTGGAGACAAATTTGTCTTCGTTGCTCAAACGCTCGTTCTCTACCAGAACGTGAGTCAATTCCATCTGGTCGCCCTTGATGAAACTGGAATCGCCGGATTCTGCGATTTCAACTTTACGCAGCATCTGACGCAGGATGGTCTCGATGTGCTTGTCGTTGATCTTCACGCCTTGCAGACGGTAAACGTCCTGGATCTCGTTAACAATGTACTTGGCCAGCGCACTCACACCCAGCAGACGCAGGATGTCGTGTGGATCGCTCGGACCGTCGGAGATAACTTCGCCGCGGTTTACCTGTTCGCCTTCGAACACGTTCAGGTGACGCCACTTCGGAATCAGCTCTTCGTACGGATCGCTACCGTCGTTCGGGGTAATGACCAGACGGCGCTTGCCTTTGGTCTCTTTACCGAACGCGATGGTGCCGCTGACTTCAGCCAGAATCGACGCTTCTTTCGGACGACGGGCTTCGAACAGGTCGGCAACACGCGGCAGACCACCGGTGATGTCACGGGTCTTCGAAGTTTCTTGCGGGATACGAGCGATAACATCACCGATCGCGATCTTCGCACCGTCCGCTACACCGACCAGGGCGTTGGCTGGCAGGAAGTACTGAGCGATAACGTCAGTGCCTGGCAGCAACAGATCCTTGCCGTTGTCGTCGACCATCTTCACGGCAGGACGGATATCCTTACCGGCAGCTGGACGATCTTTGGCGTCGAGTACTTCAATGTTGGTCATACCGGTCAATTCGTCAGTCTGACGTTTGATCGTGATGCCTTCTTCCATGCCCACGTAGGTCACGGTACCTTTCATTTCGGTAACGATCGGGTGAGTGTGCGGATCCCACTTGGCCACGATTGCGCCAGCGTCGACCTTGTCACCTTCTTTAACCGAAATCACAGCACCGTACGGCAGCTTGTAACGCTCACGCTCACGACCGAAGTCATCAGCGATGGCCAGCTCACCGGAACGGGACACAGCAACCAGGTGACCATCCACTCGTTCAACGTGTTTCAGGTTGTGCAGACGGACGGTACCGCCATTCTTCACCTGAACGCTGTCGGCTGCGGAGGTCCGGCTTGCCGCACCACCGATGTGGAACGTACGCATCGTCAGCTGGGTACCCGGCTCACCGATGGACTGGGCAGCGATAACGCCGACCGCTTCACCGATGTTCACCTGGTGACCACGAGCCAGATCACGGCCGTAGCACTTGGCGCAAATGCCGTAGCGGGTTTCGCAGCTGATCGGCGAACGCACGATCACTTCGTCGATGCTGTTCAGCTCGATGAACTCGACCCACTTCTCGTCTACCAGGGTGCCGGCAGGAACGATGACGTCCTCGGTACCTGGCTTGAATACGTCACGGGCGATAACACGACCCAATACGCGCTCACCCAACGGCTCTACAACGTCACCGCCTTCAATGTGCGGCGTCATCAGCAGACCGTGTTCGGTGCCGCAATCGATCTCGGTTACAACCAGATCCTGCGCCACGTCTACCAGACGACGAGTCAGGTAACCGGAGTTAGCGGTTTTCAACGCGGTATCCGCCAGACCTTTACGAGCACCGTGAGTGGAGATGAAGTACTGGAGTACGCTCAAACCTTCACGGAAGTTCGCAGTAATCGGCGTTTCAATGATGGAACCGTCCGGCTTGGCCATCAGGCCACGCATACCGGCCAGCTGACGAATCTGTGCTGCGGAACCCCGCGCACCCGAGTCGGCCATCATGTACATCGAGTTGAAAGATTCCTGGTCGACTTCGACGCCATGACGGTCGATGACTTTCTCTTTCGAGAGGTTGGCCATCATCGCCTTGGAGACTTCGTCGTTCGCCTTGGACCAAAGGTCGATCACTTTGTTGTACTTCTCGCCCTGGGTTACCAGGCCGGAGGCGTACTGACTTTCGATCTCTTTCACTTCGTCGGTGGCTGCACCGATGATGCGGGCTTTTTCATCCGGGATAACGAAGTCGTTAACACCGATGGAAACGCCGGAAATGGTCGAATAGGCAAAACCGGTGTACATCAACTGGTCAGCGAAGATCACGGTCTCTTTCAGACCAACCACGCGATAGCACTGGTTGATCAGCTTGGAGATCGCCTTTTTCTTCATCGGCAGGTTGACGACGTCGTACGACAGACCTTTTGGCACAACCTGGAACAACAGCGCACGGCCGACAGTGGTGTCGACGATACGGGTGTTGGTCACGCTGCCGCCATCACGGTCGTTGACGGTTTCGTTGATCCGGACTTTAACCTTGGCGTGCAGTGCGGCTTCGCCGGCACGGAACACACGGTCAACTTCCTGCAGATCCGCGAACACACGACCTTCGCCCTTGGCGTTGATCGCTTCACGCGTCATGTAGTACAGACCCAATACAACGTCCTGCGACGGAACGATGATTGGCTCACCGTTGGCTGGCGACAGAATGTTGTTGGTCGACATCATCAACGCACGCGCTTCCAGCTGGGCTTCCAGCGTCAGCGGTACGTGCACGGCCATTTGGTCGCCGTCGAAGTCGGCGTTGTACGCGGCGCAGACCAGAGGGTGCAGCTGGATAGCCTTGCCTTCGATCAGAACCGGTTCAAACGCCTGGATACCCAGACGGTGAAGGGTCGGTGCACGGTTGAGAAGAACCGGGTGTTCGCGAATCACTTCAGCGAGAACATCCCAAACCTCTGGCAGTTCGCGCTCGACCATCTTCTTGGCAGCCTTGATGGTGGTCGCGAGACCACGCATTTCCAGCTTGCCGAAAATGAACGGCTTGAACAGCTCGAGAGCCATCTTCTTCGGCAGACCGCACTGGTGCAGACGCAGGGTCGGACCTACGGTAATTACCGAACGGCCGGAGTAGTCAACACGCTTACCGAGCAAGTTCTGACGGAAACGACCCTGCTTACCCTTGATCATGTCAGCCAGGGATTTCAGAGGACGCTTGTTCGAACCGGTGATAGCGCGGCCGCGACGACCGTTGTCGAGCAGTGCGTCGACGGCTTCCTGCAACATACGCTTTTCGTTGCGCACGATGATGTCCGGAGCGGACAGATCCAGCAGGCGCTTCAAACGGTTGTTACGGTTGATCACTCGACGATACAGATCGTTGAGGTCGGAAGTCGCGAAGCGACCGCCATCCAGCGGGACCAGTGGACGCAGATCTGGCGGCAGAACCGGCAGAACGGTCAGCACCATCCACTCTGGCAGGTTGCCGGAACCCTGGAAGGCTTCCATCAACTTCAGACGCTTGGACAGCTTCTTGATCTTGGTTTCGGAGTTGGTTTGCGGAATCTCTTCACGCAGACGGCCAATCTCGTGCTCCAGGTCGATAGCGTGCAGCAGTTCGCGGACAGCTTCGGCACCCATGCGGGCATCGAAATCGTCGCCGAACTCTTCCAGCGCTTCGAAGTACTGCTCATCGTTCAGCAGCTGACCTTTCTCAAGGGTGGTCATGCCTGGATCGATAACGACGTAGCTCTCGAAGTAGAGAACGCGCTCGATATCACGCAGGGTCATGTCCATCAGCAAGCCGATACGGGACGGCAGCGATTTCAGGAACCAGATGTGAGCAACCGGCGAGGCCAGTTCGATGTGCGCCATGCGCTCACGACGAACTTTTGCCAGCGCGACTTCAACGCCGCACTTCTCGCAGATTACGCCACGGTGCTTCAAGCGCTTGTACTTACCGCACAGGCACTCGTAATCCTTTACCGGGCCAAAGATCTTGGCGCAAAACAGGCCGTCACGCTCAGGTTTGAACGTACGGTAGTTGATGGTTTCCGGCTTTTTAACTTCACCGAACGACCACGAACGGATCATCTCAGGCGATGCCAATCCGATACGGATGGCGTCGAACTCTTCGACTTGACCCTGGTTTTTCAGCAAATTCAGTAGGTCTTTCAAGGCCTTTCCTCCTGGCGGAGCAGAGAGCGGGCAATCCTGCCCCGCTCTCGATTCGCGTCACGTGTTATTCGGTTTCCAGATCGATATCGATGCCGAGGGAACGAATTTCCTTGATCAACACGTTGAAGGACTCGGGCATGCCCGGCTCCATACGGTGATCGCCGTCCACGATGTTTTTGTACATCTTGGTCCGGCCGTTCACATCGTCCGACTTCACTGTGAGCATTTCTTGCAGAGTGTAAGCAGCACCGTATGCTTCCAGTGCCCAGACCTCCATCTCCCCGAAACGCTGACCACCGAACTGCGCCTTACCACCCAGCGGCTGCTGGGTAACCAGGCTGTACGAACCGGTAGAACGAGCGTGCATCTTGTCGTCTACCAAGTGGTTCAGCTTCAGCATGTACATGTAGCCAACGGTAACCGGGCGCTCGAACTTGTTGCCGGTACGGCCGTCGGTCAGCTGCATCTGGCCGCTTTCTGGCAGGTCTGCCAGTTTCAGCATGGCCTTGATTTCGCTTTCCTTGGCGCCGTCGAACACTGGAGTGGCCATTGGAACGCCGCCACGCAGGTTTTGAGCCAGATCCAGGATTTCCTGGTCGGAGAAGTCATCGAGGCTTTCCTGACGACCGCCGATCTCGTTGTAGATCTCGTGCAGGAACTTACGCAGCTCGGCAACCTTGCGCTGCTCTTCAACCATGCGGTTGATCTTCTCGCCCAGACCTTTGGCCGCGAGGCCCAGGTGGGTTTCAAGGATCTGACCGACGTTCATACGCGAAGGTACGCCCAACGGGTTGAGGACGACGTCGACCGGGGTGCCATTGGCATCGTGCGGCATGTCTTCAACCGGCATGATCACGGAGACCACACCTTTGTTACCGTGACGACCGGCCATCTTGTCGCCCGGCTGGATGCGACGACGGATTGCCAGGTAAACCTTGACGATTTTCAGCACGCCCGGAGCCAGGTCATCGCCCTGCTGCAGTTTGCGCTTCTTGTCTTCGAACTTGTCGTCCAGCAGGCGGCGACGATCAACGATGTAGGCCTGGGCCTTCTCGAGCTGCTCGTTCAGAGCATCTTCAGCCATGCGCAGTTTGAACCACTGGCCGTGCTCAAGACCGTCGAGTACTTCGTCGGTGATGTCCTGACCTTTCTTCAGACCGGCGCCGCCTTCGGCTTTGTGGCCGACCAGAGCGGAGCGCAGACGTTCGAAAGTAGCACCTTCAACGATGCGGAACTCTTCGTTCAGATCCTTGCGGATCTCGTCCAGCTGGGACTTCTCGATCGACAGGGCACGAGCATCACGCTCAACGCCGTCGCGGGTGAAGACCTGTACGTCGATGACAGTACCTTTGGTACCGGTAGGTACGCGCAGGGAGGTGTCTTTAACGTCGCTGGCTTTTTCACCGAAGATCGCACGCAGCAGTTTTTCTTCCGGAGTCAGTTGAGTCTCGCCTTTCGGAGTGACCTTACCGACCAGGATGTCGCCTGCGCCAACTTCAGCACCTACGTAAACGATACCGGCTTCGTCCAGCTTGTTCAGTGCAGCTTCACCCACGTTCGGGATGTCCGCAGTGATTTCCTCTGGGCCAAGCTTGGTGTCACGGGCCACACAGGTCAGTTCCTGGATGTGGATCGTGGTGAAACGGTCTTCTTGAACAACGCGCTCCGACAGGCAGATGGAGTCTTCGAAGTTGAAGCCGTTCCATGCCATGAAGGCGATGCGCATGTTCTGACCCAGTGCCAGTTCACCCATGTCGGTGGACGGACCGTCGGCCATGATGTCGCTACGCTGAACCCGATCACCCTTACGCACCAGCGGACGCTGGTTGATGCAGGTGTTCTGGTTGGAGCGGGTGTATTTGGTCAGGTTGTAGATGTCGACACCGGCTTCACCGGTTTCAACTTCGTCATCGGCAACACGAACCACGATACGGCTGGCGTCGACGGAGTCGATCACGCCGCCACGACGAGCCACGACGCAAACGCCGGAGTCACGGGCTACGTTACGCTCCATGCCGGTACCTACCAGCGGCTTGTCAGCGCGCAGGGTTGGTACAGCTTGACGCTGCATGTTCGAACCCATCAACGCACGGTTGGCGTCGTCGTGCTCGAGGAACGGAATCAGCGACGCAGCAACCGAAACTACCTGCTTCGGCGATACGTCCATCAAGGTGACGTCTTCCGGCGCCTTGACGGTGAACTCGTTCAAGTGACGAACAGCTACCAGCTCGTCGATCAGGACTTTCTTGTCGTTCATCGTGGCCGAAGCCTGAGCGATCACGTGATCGGCTTCTTCGATGGCAGACAGGAACACGATCTCGTCGGTGACCAGAGCGTCTTTCACCACACGGTACGGGCTCTCGAGGAAGCCGTACTGGTTGGTGCGCGCATAGGCGGCCAGGGAGTTGATCAGACCAATGTTCGGACCTTCCGGTGTTTCGATCGGGCATACGCGACCGTAGTGAGTCGGGTGTACGTCACGAACTTCAAATCCGGCACGCTCACGAGTCAGACCGCCAGGGCCGAGTGCAGAGACACGACGCTTGTGGGTGATCTCGGACAGCGGGTTGTTCTGGTCCATGAACTGGGACAGCTGGCTGGAACCGAAGAACTCTTTCACCGCCGCAGCCACTGGCTTGGCGTTGATCAGGTCTTGCGGCATCAGGCCTTCGCTTTCAGCCATCGACAGACGCTCTTTGACCGCACGCTCAACACGTACCAGGCCAACGCGGAACTGGTTCTCGGCCATTTCGCCTACGCAGCGAACACGACGGTTACCCAGGTGGTCGATGTCATCGACGATGCCTTTACCGTTACGGATGTCGACCAGGGTCTTCAGTACCGCGACGATGTCTTCCTTGCACAGCACGCCCGAACCTTCGATCTCGGTACGACCGATACGACGGTTGAACTTCATCCGGCCGACCGCAGACAGGTCATAGCGCTCAGGGCTGAAGAACAGGTTGTTGAACAGGGTCTCGGCTGCGTCTTTGGTTGGCGGCTCGCCAGGACGCATCATGCGATAGATCTCGACCAGCGCTTCCAGTTGGTTGCTGGTGGAGTCGATCTTCAAGGTGTCGGAGACGAACGGACCGCAGTCGATATCGTTGGTGTACAGAGTTTCGATGCGAACAACGCCGGCCTTGGCGATTTTCGCCAGGATCTCGGTGTTCAGCTCGGTGTTGCACTCTGCCAGGATTTCGCCGGTTGCCGGATGCACGATGACCTTGGCGGTTGTGCGACCCAGGACGTAGTCCAGCGGCACATCCAGCTCTTTGATCCCGGCTTTTTCCAGCTGGTTGATGTGGCGAGCGGTGATACGGCGACCTTGCTCGACAATAACCTTGCCTTTGTCATCCTGAATATCGAGGACAGCGATTTCACCGCGCAGGCGCTGAGGCACCAGCTCCAGGCTCAGGGTCTCGCCCTTCACGTGGAATACGTTGGTGGTATAGAACGCGTCCAGCACTTCTTCAGTGGTATAGCCCAGTGCGCGCAGCAGTACCGAGGCAGGCAGCTTGCGACGACGGTCGATACGCACGAATACGCAGTCTTTCGGGTCGAACTCGAAGTCCAGCCACGAACCGCGGTAAGGAATGATGCGCGCGGAGTACAGCAGTTTACCGGAGCTGTGCGTCTTGCCACGGTCGTGGTCGAAGAACACGCCCGGGGAACGGTGCAGCTGGGAAACGATTACACGCTCGGTACCGTTGATTACGAAGGTACCGTTCTCAGTCATCAGGGGGATTTCACCCATGTAGACTTCTTGCTCTTTGATGTCCTTGATCGCTTTGTTCGACGATTCTTTGTCGAAAATGATCAGGCGCACTTTTACCCGCAAAGGTACGGCGTAAGTTACACCGCGCAATACGCATTCTTTGACATCAAATGCCGGTTCGCCCAGGCGATAACCGACGTACTCCAGCGCAGCATTGCCGGAGTAGCTGATGATCGGGAAAACGGATTTGAAGGCCGCATGCAGGCCCACGTCGCGGAACTGATCTTTAGTCGCTCCCGCTTGCAAGAATTCACGATACGAATCCAGCTGGATGGCCAGGAGGTACGGCACATCCATGACGTCCGGCAACTTGCTAAAGTCCTTGCGGATACGTTTTTTCTCAGTATATGAGTAAGCCATCAGCGTTCCCCAGCTTGGTCACCTGCTTGTTTGGCCCCTCCCGACGGGAGCAGCCAGAAAATCGTGCAAACCCCATGGTTTGCGCCACCGCATCGGGTGGTTACAGCACGTTATCGGCACCGACCCAGTCGGCTGCCAATAACGGAAAAAGGCCGGTGGCAAGAGCCACCAGCCATCAGCCTGTCGCTTAACGCTCGGGCTGGAGGAGCAAAGTCGATGCTTACTTCAGCTCGACTTTAGCGCCTGCTTCTTCCAGAGCTGCTTTGGCTTTGTCAGCTGCGTCTTTGGCAACAGCTTCCAGAACCATGGCAGGAGCGCCGTCAACTACAGCCTTGGCTTCTTTCAAGCCCAGACCGGTCAGTTCACGTACAGCCTTGATCACGTTAACTTTCTTCTCGCCAGCTTCGGTCAGCATGACGTTGAATTCGGTTTGCTCTTCAACAGCGGCAGCAGCAACAGCTGGACCAGCCGATGCAGCAGCAGCGGTAACACCGAATTTTTCTTCGAAAGCTTTGATCAGCTCAACAACTTCCATTACGGACATGTTGCCAACTGCTTCAAGGATATCGTTCTGAGAGATAGACATGAATCTAATTCCTGATATTGGGGACGGCCTACGCGACCATCGAAAAAAACAAAAAACGCGAGAAGTTGACGAGCCTTAGGCTGCAGCAGCTTCTTTCTGGTCGCGAATTGCCGCCAGAGTACGAGCCAATTTGCTGGTAGCGCCTTGAATCACGCTCATCAGCTGAGAAATTGCTTCGTCACGGGTCGGCAGAGTTGCCAGCACGTCGATTTGGTTAGCTGCGAGGAACTTGCCCTCGAACGCAGCTGCCTTGATCTCGAACTTGTCCTGACCCTTTGCGAATTCCTTGAAGATCCGGGCAGCAGCGCCTGGATGTTCTTTGGAGAACGCAATCAGGGTAGGGCCGGTGAACACGTCGTTGAGGACACTGAATTCAGTGTCAGCAACAGCGCGCTTGAGCAGGGTGTTACGTACGACACGTACGTAAACGCCAGCTTCACGAGCCTCTTTACGGAGTCCGGTCATCGCGCCTACTGTTACGCCACGGGCATCAGCCACGACAGCGGACAGAGCGACTTTGGCAGCCTCGTTGACTTCAGCGACGATGGCCTTCTTGTCTTCGAGTTTAATTGCCACGGGTTTAACTCCTGCTTGTTACCGTTTCATCTGGTCGAAACCGGATGTCGTTTTGGTGTCTGATTCGGTAAGGAACCGGGAGCACCATCTGCGTAGGCTTGAGGTTTAAGACTTGCGTCGCCTACGGTCTTGGATAGCCCCCGCCAGGCAGGGACCCCAATCTTTCAATTGGCGCAGTCAACTGCGCCAATTTTTGTCTTACGCGTCCAGCGAGCTCTGGTCGATGACCAGACCTGGGCCCATAGTGGTGCTCAGGGTAACGCGCTTGACGTAGATACCTTTCGAGGAAGCTGGCTTGATACGCTTCAGGTCAGCGATCAGGGCTTCAACGTTTTCCTTCAGCTTGACGGCATCGAAGCCGATCTTGCCAACGGAAGTGTGGATGATGCCGTTTTTGTCGGTGCGATAACGAACCTGACCAGCCTTGGCGTTTTTAACCGCGGTAGCTACGTCTGGGGTTACGGTGCCGACTTTAGGGTTAGGCATCAGGCCACGTGGACCGAGGATCTGACCCAACTGACCTACAACGCGCATTGCATCCGGGGATGCAATCACTACGTCATAGTTCAGGTCGCCGCCTTTCATTTCGGCAGCCAGGTCATCCATACCTACGCGGTCAGCGCCGGCAGCCAGAGCGGCTTCAGCAGCTGGACCCTGGGTGAACACAGCAACGCGAACAGTCTTGCCAGTGCCGTGTGGCAGCACAGTAGCGCTACGAACGACCTGGTCGGATTTACGCGGGTCAACACCCAGGTTCACAGCTACGTCGAACGACTCGCTGAACTTGACAGTCGACAGCTCGGCCAGCAGAGCAGCGGCGTCTACAAAGTTGTAGGCCTTGCCTGCTTCGATTTTGCCGGCGATAGCCTTTTGACGCTTGGTCAGCTTAGCCATTACACACCCTCCACGTTAAGGCCCATGCTACGAGCAGAACCGGCGATAGTACGCACGGCTGCTTCCATATCAGCTGCAGTCAGATCCGCGTTTTTGGTTTTCGCGATTTCTTCCAGCTGAGCACGAGTCACGGTGCCAACCTTAACGGTGTTCGGACGAGCGGAACCGCTGGTCAGACCGGCCGCCTTCTTCAGCAGAACCGAAGCAGGGGTGGATTTGGTTTCGAAAGTGAAGCTACGGTCGCTGTAGACAGTGATGATCACTGGAGTCGGCAGACCTGGCTCAAGACCCTGAGTACGGGCGTTGAAAGCCTTGCAGAATTCCATGATGTTCACGCCGTGCTGACCCAGAGCAGGACCAACAGGTGGGCTTGGGTTAGCCTGAGCGGCCTTCACTTGCAGCTTGATGTAAGCGGTAATCTTCTTGGCCATGAGGCACTCCAATTACGGGTTCGAACGCCTCGAGAGGCTCCCCGGTTACTTGCGCGTTTATCCCAGTGACGACAAAACCCCACAGCCTACGGCTGCGGGGTTGGGATTTTTGCTCAGTTAGACCTTTTCGACCTGACTGAACTCGAGCTCCACCGGAGTAGAGCGACCGAAAATGAGCACTGCGACCTGGATCCGGCTCTTTTCGTAGTTAACTTCTTCAACAACACCGGTAAAGTCCGCGAACGGACCATCGTTGACTCGTACCGACTCACCCGGCTCGAACAACGTCTTCGGCTTCGGCTTGTCGCTACCATCAGCAACGCGGCGCAGAATCGCTTCTGCCTCTTTGTCGGTGATCGGCGCAGGCTTGTCGGCGGTACCGCCGATAAAACCCATCACCCGAGGAGTATCCTTGACCAAGTGCCAGGTACCCTCATTCATATCCATCTGCACCAGCACGTAGCCTGGGAAGAATTTGCGTTCGCTTTTGCGCTTCTGGCCATTGCGCATTTCAACCACTTCTTCAGTGGGAACCAGAATCTCGCCGAAGCCATCTTCCATACCGGCCAGCTTTACGCGCTCGATCAGCGAGCGCATTACATGCTTCTCGTAACCGGAGTAAGCATGCACAACATACCAACGCTTAGCCACGGGACACCCTTAGCCGACGATCAAGGAAACAAGCCAGCCGAGCAGGGAATCAAGCCCCCACAACAGCAACGCCATAACCAGAACAACAGCCACCACAATCAGGGTGGTCTGCGTGGTTTCTTGGCGAGTTGGCCACACGACTTTACGAATCTCGGTGCGAGCTTCCTTAACCAGTACAAAGAAAGACTTGCCCTTCGCAGTCTGCAGGCCTACAAAGGCAGCTACAGCAGCAATGGCGAGCAATGCGAGTACACGGTACAGGATCGGCGAAGCAGAGAAATACTGATTTCCAACAACGCCAACAATCACCAGAGCGACTACTACCAGCCACTTGAGGAGATCGAAGCGAGAGCCTTGAGCTTCAGCTTTAGGAGTCATCTATGAAGATCCTGTGAAAAGAAAGCCAGACACACCAAGTGAATCTGGCAGGTCAGGAGGGAATCGAACCCCCAACCTACGGTTTTGGAGACCGTCGCTCTGCCAATTGAGCTACTGACCTAAAACAAAATCAGGCCGACCATTATGCCGGCCTGAAGGAGACTTTACAACAATTTACTCTGGATCCCTGGTTACGACATCCGCACCGACGATACAACCACCATCACCGCGAACCACCAAAGGCAACCTGAACCACTTAAAACAAAGGCAGATATTTTCATATCTGCCTTGTTATATGGAGCTCTTGAGCGGATTTGAACCGCTGACCTCACCCTTACCAAGGG
The DNA here is from genome assembly GCF_000282395.1 of Pseudomonas sp. GM55. Classification (NCBI taxonomy): domain Bacteria; kingdom Pseudomonadati; phylum Pseudomonadota; class Gammaproteobacteria; order Pseudomonadales; family Pseudomonadaceae; genus Pseudomonas; species Pseudomonas sp. GM55. The sequence goes on from NZ_AKJJ01000045.1 coordinate 80,571, forward strand.
TGTGCTCTACCAACTGAGCTACAAGAGCGTAACACTGTGCAAAACCTGTAAACTTGGAGCGGGTAGCGGGAATCGAACCCGCATCATCAGCTTGGAAGGCTGAGGTTCTACCACTAAACTATACCCGCGAGGCTTACAGCTCTCGCTAAAAATGGTGGAGGGGGAAGGATTCGAACCTTCGAAGTCGTAGACGTCAGATTTACAGTCTGATCCCTTTGGCCGCTCGGGAACCCCTCCTAAGCGAGCCGGCATTCTACATCATGCCAGCCTTCTGTCAAGCATTTTTCTCATTAAAAACCTGAGCTTAGCTGCGTTGACCTCGCTTCACACCGCCAACCGTTTCCGGTGTTCGCTGTGGAGCGGGCGCCATTCTATGCAAACTATTCGATGGGTGCAACCCCCTCGCACGGCATTATTTTATGTTTTAACTCATTGAATTCTTTAGAAAGGTTTATCAGCTGAAGATCGTCCAGCCAGCGCCGGCTTTCCGGGGCCACACGTAGCCAATAACCAGCAGTTTCGGAGCCACCCCGGGGCAACGCCTGAAACTTCACATCCATACCAGCCAATCTGCGCTCAAGCCCCTGGGCCACGTCCTGACGGGTAAAACCGCCCAGATAAAGACAGCCGGAATCCGGCTGGGCTGCCTTGCCCTTGTCCTTGGCCGCCTCCCCCGCCTCACTCAACAGACGGATATCCTGCTGAGACCCGCGATACAAACTCAAAGGCGTGACATCCTTTGCGCGCAGCGGGGCCTCTTGTTGATGCCAGATGTAGTAGAAACCATTGAGGACAAGCAGCAGCAGAAACAACCAACGCATAAAAACCTCAGGACAAGGGACAGGCCATGGCCAATCCGACAAACACCAAGTCCGGAACCACCCTGGCCTGAGGCACGACCTCGGAAACCAGGTTTGCATCCCCCCCAGTGAGGAATACGACAAAGTCCTCACCCCAGTAGCTGCTCGCCAACTCGAGCTGAGTCAGCACGAAGCCGCGCAACATCAACAAACAACCACGCTCTACAGCCTCAACAGTCGCGCGACCCGGAACAAGACTCTCCAGGGCTTGCTCAGCCGCCAGGTCCCCATAACGAATCTTGCGAGTGTGGGTGCGCAGCTGGTTGCGCATCAACGGCATACCCGGACAGATGAAACCACCCAGGTGCTCTCCATCCGCTGCGATAAAGTCAGCAGTCACGGCCGTACCGAAGTCGAGAACCAGGCACGCACCTGAAGCGAGATGAAAGCCCCCAAGCATTGCAAGCCACCGATCCAGACCCAGGCGCTCAAACTCCTCGTACCCATTGCGCACGCCTGACATTTCGCGCGCAGGCGTTGCGCACACAACCGGCACATCATAGGTTTCCCTCAGCAAAGATGTCAGCGCACCGGTCTCTTCCGCAGTCCTGACGCTCACCAGCCGGCAAAACGTGAGGGCAAGCCCCTTGAGTGCCCCCACCCCCTCAAGCAATGCGAGATTGGAGTCGACAACCCCCTCACCAAGCACCCGCCCGGCATTTACGGCAAGCACGCGCCACTTGATGAAACTATTCCCACAATCGAGCTCAAGAATCATCACGCAACCTCAGGCTCAATTCACCACCACTGAAGACTTTCTCCACACCATCCACCTTCAGGCGCAAGGCACCCTGACCATCAATACCAAGCACCTCACCATCAATTTGATTGACACCGGCAATCAACGACACGCTTCGCCCCTGCCACAGGTGATTCTGCTCCCACTCGGACTGGATGGCCAAAAAGCCGCCCGCCTGATGACGCTCCAGGTATCGCTGCAGCATCTCCCCCAACCTGGCGGCCAATTGGTTGCGATCAAACAATTTGCCTGACTCGAGCCGCATGGATGTCCATTGCTGGTCCACCTCGTCAGCAGACTGCATGTTCACATTGATTCCCACCCCGAGAACCACATGGCACACATCAGCAGGATCACCGACCAACTCGAGCAATATTCCCGCTATCTTTTTCTGGCCCACAAGAACATCGTTTGGCCACTTCAATCCAGCAGCTGCAATACCGAGCTCACGCAGCGTCTGCAAAACAGCAAGCCCAACGACGAGACTCAAACCCTCCAACTGACGCATCCCACCATCAATGCGCAGTACCAGGCTGTAATAGACGTTTTCTGCGAACGGACTGACCCACTTGCGACCACGTCTCCCGCGCCCGGCCGTCTGCCGCTCCGCAAGCACAAGGAATGGCGCCGCTTGGCCCCGCTCTATGGCACGCAGTGCCTCGGCGTTCGTGGAGTCGATCGAGTCATAGACCTGGACGGGCCAGTCGCAGGAAAGCGCCTGCGCACTTATCTCGGAAGGATCGAGCAGCGCTAATGGTGCGGACAATTGATAGCCGCGCCCACGAACTTTATGAATAGACAAACCCAGCTCAGCCTCTAGATGCTGAAGCTGCTTCCACACGGCGCTGCGGCTGACGCCCAGGGCAGCACCCAACGCTTGACCCGAATGGAACCGGCCATCTTTAAGAAGCTTTAACAACGTCAGCATGCAGGTCTCGCCTCACAATGAGGCCCGCATGATAGCCACGCGCCGAGCTATTGCATAGAAATCCAGTATCCGTGGCTTTTCTGCGGACAAAAACAAAACCCCTACCTGCGTACGCAGATAGGGGTTTCGGAATTTGATCTTGACGATGACCTACTCTCACATGGGGAAACCCCACACTACCATCGGCGATGCATCGTTTCACT